>NZ_JBHTVC010000032.1:0-53881 GCF_042793275.1 Isoptericola sp. NPDC056578 | reverse complement strand
TGGGCGTGCTGGTCGCTCATCGCGACCACCCTCGCCGAACGCGGGCGGCGGCGCCACCGTCCTCGCCGGTGGCGCCGCCGTCGCGGGTGTGACACCGCCCTCACGGACGGCGTCGGGCGTCAGGAGCGCACGGCGCGCAGCGTCGTCAGCGCGATCCCCGCGGCGACGAGCACCGCGACGAAGCCGATCGCGGACGTCACGACGACGCCGCTGCCGAACGCCGCGTGCGCGGAGTCCAGCAGCGCCTGCGCCTGGCCGGCCGGCAGGTCGGCCGCCACGCTCGTCGCGCCGCCGAGGGTCTCGGCGGCCGACGCCGCGTCCGCGGCGGGCACGCCCGACGGCACCACGACGTTCGCGTGGTACGACCCGGTGAGGATCCCGCCGAGGACGGCGGTGCCCAGCACCGCGCCGACCTCGTACGCGGTCTCGGAGATCGCCGAGGCGGCGCCCGCCCTGGCGGCGGGGACCGTCGAGACGATGAGGTCGTTGGAGACGGTCTCGGCCGACCCCACGCCGATCGCCAGGACGACGAACGCGAGCCCGAGCCAGCCGGCCTCGCCGCGCCCGGCGACGAGCGCCGTGACGAGGTAGCCGACGGCGGACAGCGCCAGCCCGGCCGCGACGACGTGCGACGGTCGCACGCGGCGCACGACCTTCACCACGGCCAGGCCGGCGACGACCATCGCCACGGTGCCCGGCAGCAGCACGAGCCCCGCCTGCACGGGCGAGAGCCCGATGACGAGCTGCAGGTCCTGCGACACGAAGAACAGGAAGCCGACCAGCGAGAACACCGACAGCAGGTTCACCAGCACGCTGCCGGTGAAGGCGGGCACCGCGAAGAGGCGCACGTCGAGCATCGGGTTCCGGCGGCGCAGCTGCCGGCGCACGAAGAGCACGCCCATGAGCAGCCCGACCGCGATCGACGCGAGGCCCAGGGAGGGCAGCGCGCCCTTGGCGAGCGTCTTGATGCCGAACACGACCGGGGTCATCGCCGCCATGACCAGGACGATCGAGACCGGGTCGACCGGGCCCGGGGCCGGGTCGCGCGACTCGGGCACGAAGACCGGCGCGAGCACGAGCAGCAGGGCCAGCACCGGCACGGCGAGGAGGAACACGGAGCCCCACCAGAAGTGCTCGAGCAGCAGGCCGCCGACGATCGGTCCCACGGCCGAGCCCGCCGCGAAGCCCGCGGCCCAGATCGCGATGGCGAGGCGACGCTCGTCGCGGTCGGTGAACACGTTGCGCAGCAGCGACAGCGTGGACGGCATGAGCATCGCACCGAAGAAGCCGAGGCCCGCGCGGCCGGCGATCAGCGCGCCCGCGGTCGGCGCGAAGGCCGCGACGGCGGACACGACGGCGAAGCCGACGGCCCCGATCAGGAGCAGGCGGCGGCGGCCGACGCGGTCGGCGACGGAGCCCATCGGCACGAGGAGGCCGGCGAGCACGAGCGGGTAGACGTCGACGATCCACAGCAGCTGCGTGCCGCCCGGGGCGAGTGCCTCCGAGATCTGCGGCAGGGCGAAGCTGAGGACCGTGTTGTCGATCGAGACGAGCAGCACCGGCAGCATCAGCACGGCGAGGGCCGCCCAGCGACGCCCGGCGCCGGCGGGGCGCGCGGGGGCGAGGCGGCTCGTGGCCGAGGGAGTGGGGTGCGTCGTCACCTGGGTCTGAGCCATGAACCTGAGGTGCCTTTCACACGCTGCGGACGGCCGGGGCGACATGGTGATGCCGAACTTCCGCACCGTCCAGCCGGTACAGTAACACCTCGCCACTAGGCTGTCGACATGCCTCCCGCCCCCGCCGCCCGAGCCAAGGTCCTGCGCGCGTTCGCCGAGCTCCTCGTCGAGTCCGGGGAGCGAGCCGCGACGCTCGACGCGGTGGCCGAGCGGGCCGGCGTGTCCAAGGGCGGCCTGCTCTACCACTTCCCCTCCAAGGACGCCCTCGTCGAAGGGCTGCTCGACCACCTGGCCGTCCTCACCGCCGCCGACGTCGACGCCATGCGCACCGCCCCCGAGGGCGCGACCGACTACCTGCTGCGCACCTCGACCGTCATCGGCGGCGAGTTCGAGGTCGTGTACCTCGCCGCGTCCCGGGTCGCGCAGGGCGCCTCCCCGCGCGCCCGCGCCGTCCTCGACGACGCGCAGACCGCCTGGACGGCCGCCGTCCAGGACGAGCTGGGCGACCCCGTGCTCGCGCGGGCCGTCTCCCTCATGGGCGAGGGCCTCTACACCCTCGCCTCCGTCGGCGCGACCGGCCCGGACGACCACGAGATCGACGAGCTGCTGACGCTCGTGCGCGAGATCGCCGCCGCCCGCGCCCCCGCCCGGGGCGCCCCGGCGTGACAGGGCGGGCTCAGCCCGTCTTGCGCTCCGCCGTCTTCGTCGTGGGCGTCTTCTTCGCGGGCGCCTTCTTGGCCGGGGCCTTCTTCGCGGGCGCCTTCTTCGCGGGCGCCTTCTTCGCCGCAGGCTTCGTCGCCGGGGCCTTCTTCTTCGCGGGGGCCTTCTCCTCCGCCTCGCCCTTCGACCCGCCCTTCGACCCGCCCTTCGACCCGCCCTTCGAACCCGAGACGCTCCGGCGCAGCGCCTCCATGAGGTCGATGACGTCCGCGTCCTCCTTCTCGGGCTGCTCGCCGAACGTCTCGGAGGTGTCGAGCGCGTCGCCCTGCTCGATCTTGGCGTCGATGAGCTGGCGCAGCTGCACCTGGTACTCGTCCTCGTACTCCTCGGGCGCGAAGTCGGCCTCGTAGCTCGCGACGAGCTGGCCGGACATCGCCAGCTCCTTGTCGGACACCGTCACGGACCCGTCGAGCGAGGGGAACGCGGCCTCGCGCACCTCGTCCGCCCACAGCAGGGTCTGCATCACCAGCACCTCGTCGCGCACGCGCATCGCCGCCAGCCGGGTGCGCTGGCGCAGCGCGAACTTCACGATCGCCGTGCGGTCCGTCTCCTCGAGCGTCCGGCGCAGCAGCACGTACGCCTTCGGGCTCTTGGAGTCCGGCTCGAGGTAGTAGGTGCGGTCGAGCATGATCGGGTCGATCTGGTCGCTCGGCACGAACTCGACGACCTCGATCTCCCGGTTCGCCTCCGCCGGCAGCGCCGCGAAGTCGTCCTTCGTGAGCACCACGGTCCGCTCGCCGTCGTCGTAGGCGCGGTCGATGTGCTGGTACGGCACCTCCTCGCCGTCCAGCTCGCACACCCGCCGGTAGCGGATGCGCCCTCCGTCCTCGTCGTGCACCTGGTGCAGCGGCACGTCGTGGTCCTCGGTCGCGCTGTACAGCTTGACCGGCACGTTGACCAGGCCGAAGGTCACAGCGCCCTTCCAGATCGCCCTCATGCGACCATCGTCACGCGAGCCGCCGGACCCCGCCAGCGTGCGCCGGCGCCGGCCGGGCGGATGTCGGACGCCGCGCCTACGGTCTCGCCATGGACACCGCCACGACGCGCGAGGTCGCGCACGCCTACGCCGCGACGCTGGAGCGCCGCGACTGGGCCGCCTTCGGCGCACTCCTCGACCCCGACGTCGTCTACGAGATGCCGCAGAGCCGCGAGCGGATCCGCGGCCGCGACGCGTACCTCCGTTTCAACCAGGAGTACCCCGGCGACTGGCACCTGACCGTGCGGCACGTGGTCGCGGACGGCGCCCGGGCCGCCCTGTGGCTCGACGCGCGCGTGGGCGACGAGCGGATGATCGCGAACGTCTGGCTCGACGTCTCCGACGACGGCCTGGTCCGGCGCGTCACCGACATCTGGCCCGAGCCGTCCGAGCCGCCGGCCGGGCGCGAGCACCTGGTCGAGCGGTACGACGCCGGCTGACGGGCCGGTCCGACCGGCCGGGGCGTCAGCCGACGAGGCCGAGCACGCCCACGACGCCCACCAGCAGGGCGAGCAGCATCGAGACGCCCACCAGCACGGCGTGCACGGTGAAGAACCGGGTAGGGCGACCGGCGTCGTCGCGGGCGCGGGGGTCCTTGGTCACGCGGCGCCAGAACGAGGGCCACACCGCCAGGTTCCACAGGGCGGCGACGAGCAGGACGACGGACCAGACGACGGGGATCTCCACGGTGTCGAGTATCGGCCACGACCCGTCCGGCGAGGAAACCCTCAGGCGAGCAGGCCGCCCTGCAGCGCCAGGAGCACCGCCCGGGTGCGGTCCTTGGCGCCGAGCTTGAGCAGCACGTTGGACACGTGGTTCTTCACGGTGCCTTCCGCGAGGTAGAGGGCGTCCGCGATCTCGCGGTTCGACCACCCCTGGGCCATGAGGCGCAGCACCTCCCGCTCCCGCCCGGTGAGCTCCGCCGGCGCGACGTCGGCCGGCGCGGGCCCGGAGCGGACCGCCCGCAGCAGGCGCGCCGTCACCGCGGGCTGCACCAGGGTGTCGCCCGCGGCCAGGGTCCGCACCGCGTCCGCGAGCTGCTCCAGCGTCACGTCCTTGAGCAGGTAGCCCCGCGCCCCCGCCTGCAGCGCACGCAGCACGAGAGCGTCGTCGTCGAACGTCGTCAGGACGAGGACCGCGACCTCCGGCCCGGCGGCGCGCAGCGTCTCCAGCGCCCAGATCCCGTCGCGGCCGGGCATCCGCAGGTCGAGCAGCAGCACGTCGGGCTCGTGCTCCCGGACCGCGTCGACCGCCGTCGCGCCGTCCTCGGCCTCCGCGACCACGTCGATGCCGCCCGCGATCTCCAGCAGGCTGCGGATGCCGTGCCGCACGAGCGTCTGGTCGTCGGCGAGCACGAGGCGCACGCGGTCGCGCGGCCCCCCGGGCGCGGGGCCCGCCGTCACGACGCCGCCCGCGCGGCGAGGCGTGCCCGCACCGTGAACCCCGCCGACGCGTCGAACGTCGCGCCCCCGCCCAGGGCCTCGGCCCGTTCGACGATGCCCGCGAGCCCGTGCCCGATCCGGACCGGCTCCGAGCCGAGGCCGTCGTCGCGGGCGACGAGGGTGAGGGCGCCGTCGTCGTCCGCCGCGACCTCGATCCGCAGCACCGTCGCCATCTCCGCGTGCCGCACGGCGTTGGTCACGACCTCCTGGGTGACGCGGACCAGGGCCGCCGTCTGTTCCTCGTCCGCGACGACGTCCTCGGCGACGTCGACCTCGACCCGCGGGGACGGCACGGCGGAGGCGACGGCGGCGAGGGCCTCGCGCAGGTCCGGCGCGCGGCGGCGCAGCTCGCCCACCGTGGCACGGACGTCGCCGAGGAGCTCGCGCGCCACGGTGCGGGCCCGCTCCACGTGCTCCGCCGCGCGCTCGGGCGGCAGGTGCGCCGCGGACTCGAGCTCCAGCGTCAGCACCGTGAGCTGGTGCCCGATGAGGTCGTGCAGCTCGCGGGAGATGCGCAGGCGCTCGGACGCGCGGGTCGCCTCCTCGCCCAGCACCGCCGCCGCGGCGAGCTCCGCGTGGGCGACGGTCAGCTCGGTGCGCATCCGTTGCTCGCGCTGCAGCGCCACGCTCACCGCCGCGCTGGCCACCTGCAGCAGGAGGTAGAGCCCGAGCGACAGCACGATCTCGAAGGGCCGCGCGTCCCCCGGGGCGAGCAGGAAGGCGACGAGCAGGGCCAGCGTGTTCGCCACGATCACGGCGACGACCACGCGCGTCGGACCGACGTACGTGCTCAGCGCGGCACCGAAGACCAGCAGGATGGGCAGCCAGCCGATCCCGGGCACCGTGATCACGAGGGCCGCGGTCAGCAGCGCCTGTGCCGCGAGACCGGCGTAGGCGGCGCGGGTGCGGGGCGGCCGCAGGACGACGACGACCGTCGCGGCGAGCCACGCGAGCGCCAGCAGCACCCAGACGGCGAGCGGCACGAGCATCCGGTCCGGCTCCGCCACGAAGGGCACGGGCACGACGACCGCCAGGCAGACGACGAGGATCGTCAGCCCGGACGTCTCCTCGGGTCCCAGCCGGCGCACGGTCCCCACGCTATCCGGCGAGGCGGGACGACGAGGAGTGCCGGAAGTCATGGGCGCAGGTCGTGACCGGCGGCACGCGCGACGGCGCCGGCCGCGTCCGTAGCGTCGCCGCCATGACCGCACTCGTGGCGCAGCACCTGCGCAAGACCTATCGCACCCGGGGCCGCGGCCGCCCACCGGTGGTCGCCCTCGACGACGTGAGCCTCTCCGTGGGACCGGGCGAGGTGGCCGGCGTGCTCGGCCGCAACGGCGCCGGCAAGTCCACCACCGTGGAGCTCCTGGCCGGCGCCCGGTCCCCGGACTCCGGGCGGGTGCGGGTGCTCGGGCTCGACCCGCGCACGGACCGCGGCCGGGTGCGCGGCGTGCTCGGCGTCCAGCTGCAGGGCGCGTACCTCCACGGCGCGCTGACGGTCCTCGAGCTCGTGCGCCTGTACCGGTCCTTCTACCCGCGCGGCCTGGACCCCGACCTGCTCGTCGAGCGCGTCGGCCTGGGCGCCTCGCGCGACGTCCGCTTCGAGAAGCTGTCGGGCGGGCAGCAGCAGCGGGTCTCGGTCGCGCTGGCCCTCGTGGGCGCGCCGCGGGCCGTCATCCTCGACGAGCTCACCACCGGCCTGGACCCCGAGGCGCGGCGCAGCATGTGGTCGCTGGTCGAGGACCTGCGGGCCGACGGCGTCACCGTCCTGCTCGTCAGCCACCTCATGGAGGAGGTGGAGCGGCTCTGCGACCACGTGACGATCCTCGACGCCGGCCGTGTCGTGGCGCGCGGCACCGCCGCCGAGCTGATCGACCTGGCCGGCCTGCGGCCCACCGTCACCCTGCGCACCGACGACCCCGGCGCCGCCGACCTCCTGACCCGGCTGCCCGTCGTCGAGCACGTCGACGCGACCGGCCCGCGGCTCGTCGTCGCCGGCGCCGCGGCGGCGGGGACGACGGCGGCGGACGATCCGTCCCGCGGCGACCTGCTGCACGCGGTGGGCGCAGCGCTCGCCGCCGCGGGCGTGGTCGCGACCGAGACGCAGCTGCGCCGGCCCACCCTCGACGACGCGTTCCTCGCCCTCACCGGAAGCCCCCTGGAGGCATCATGACCACCGCCCGCCATCCCACCACCCCCCGCGTGCTGGAGCTGCCCGAGCCGGGCGCTCCCTCGCGCCCGGTGCGGCCCGGTGCGGGGGCGTGGCTCGCGCTCACGGTCGCCGAGGCTCGGATGGTGGCCCGCGACACGGCCGGGCTCGTGATCCCGCTCGGGATGCCGTTGCTCATCCTCGTGATGAACGGGCTGGCGCCGGGCCTGGACCAGGTCGTCCCCGGGACGGGCGGGCGCACGCCGCTGGACGTCTACGTGATCCCGCTGACGCTGACGATGGTGGTCGCGACGGTCGGCGTGATCAACATGCCGAGCTTCCTCGCCTACTACCGCCGCTCCGGGATCCTCAAGCGCCTCGGCGTCACCCCGGCGTCCCCGGCGATGGTGCTCGGCGCGCAGGCCTTCGTCGGGGTGGTGCAGATCCTGCTGGGCATCGCCATCGCCCTCGGCGTCGCGTTCGTGTGGCTGGGCGCCTCGCCGCCGGCCGACCCGTGGGTGGCGGCGGGCGTGCTGGCGCTGGCGATCGCCGCGATGTACGCGGTCGGGATGTTCGTGGCCGCCGTCGCGCCGACGCCGGGTTCCGCGGTGGCGATCGGCCTCGTCGCGTTCTTCGGCCTCGCGGCGCTCGGCGGGATGTTCGGGTCGCGGGAGAACCTGCCCGACGCGCTCGCCACGCTGGGCGGCTGGCTCCCCTTCGGCGCCTCCGTCGACGCGCTCGGCGCGGCGTGGGCCGGCGTCGCGTTGCCGGGGTCCGCCCTCGTCGGGTTGGGGGCGACCACCGTCGTCGCGGGCGGCGCGGCGGCCGCGTGGTTCCGCTGGGAGTGACGGCCCCGGGCGGCGCACGCGCGGCCCGGGGCCGGTGGCCTCAGAGGCCGACCGCGTCCAGCTTCGCGGAGAGCTCGGCGTCCGTGGGCTCGACGAAGAACTCGCCGTCGGGGAAGACGACCACGGGGATGTTCTTGCGGCCGCTGATCGCCTCGGCGTCGTCGGCCCGCGTGGGGTCGGCGACGAGGTCCACGTTCACGTACTCGACGCCGCGGGTGTCGAGCACGCGCTTGGCGCGGCGGCAGTCGCCGCACCACGTGGCCCCGTACATCGTGAGGGTCGCGGGGCGGCGGAGGTCGGTCGTGGTGTCGTCGGTCATGCGCAGCACCATACCCCCATGGGGTTAGTGAGCGGAGAATCCGCCGTCCACGAACAGTGACTGTCCGGTCACATAGCCGGACGCCGGGCCGGCGAGGAAGACGGCGGCGCCGGCGAAGTCGTCGGGCAGCCCGTTGCGGCCCACCATCGTGCGGGCCGCGAGCGCCTCGACCCGCGCCGGGTCGGACTGCAGCCGGGCGTTCAGCGGCGTGAGGACGAAGCCGGGCACCAGCGTGTTGGCGGTGACGCCCCGGGACGACCAGGCCTCGGCCTGCGAGCGGGCCAGCGACTCCAGGCCGCCCTTGGACACCCCGTAGACGCCGGACTGCACGAAGGCACGGTGCGCCTGCTGGGAGGACACGTGGATCAGCCGGCCGAACCCGCGCTCCGCCATGCCGGGCCCGAAGCGCTGCCCCAGCAGGTAGGGCGCCTCGAGGTTGACGGCCATGGTCGCGTCCCAGGTGGCGTCGTCCGTCTCCCCCAGCGGCGGCCGCAGGTTGATGCCCGCAGAGCTGACCACGACGTCCGGCTCGCCGAAGACGGCGGCCGCCTCCTCGGCCGCCGCCCGCACGCCGGCCCGGGTGCTCAGGTCCGCGCTGACGCGGTCGACGGTGCAGCCGTCCGCCCGCAGCTCCGCGACCGTGTCGTCCAGCTCCGCCTCCCGCCGGGCCAGGACGACGACGCGCGCTCCGGCCCGGGCGAGCGCGCCCGCGATCGCACGCCCGATGCCGGAGCTGCCGCCGGTCACCAGAGCGGTCCGGCCGTCGAGGGAGAACAGGGAGGAGAGATAGGCGTCCGACACGGGGGAAACTCTGCCATCCCGCCGACCGTGGGCACGGCGACGGGCGTCAGCCGTCCATCGCGGCCGCCGACCACAGGAGCCAGGCGAGCTCGACCCGGTTGCGCACGCCCGCACGGTCGATCGCCGCGCTCACGTAGGCCTTGACCGTGGACTCGGCCAGGTGGAGCCGCCCGGCGATCTCGGCGTTGGTGGCGCCCTCCGCCAGCGCCTCGACGACGTCACGCTCGCGCGGTGTGAGGGCACCGAGTCGTCGTGCGGCGTCCTCGCCGGCCTGGCGCCGGGCGCGGCCTCGCCTGAGCTCCGCGGCCGCCATGTGTGCGACACCGGGCGAGAGGTAGGTCTCCGCGTCGGACCGCCCGTGGACCGCACGCAGCAGGTCGTGGGGGTCGCCCGACTTGAGGAGGAACCCGTCCACACCCAGTTCGATGGCGTCACGGACGTACTCGGACTCCCCGAAGCTGGTCAGGATCAGTACCCGGGGGGTGTCCCGTCGAGTTCGGAGCCGGCGGAGGGTCGCGATGCCGTCCAGGACCGGCATGCGCACGTCCAGGACGACGACCTCCGCGGCCCAGCGGTCGAGCAGCGCCAGCGCCTCGCGGCCGTCAGCCGCCTCGCCGACGACGGAGACGCCCGCGTCGCTGGCCAGGATCTCGCGCAGGGTCTGCCGGACCCGGGGGTCGTCGTCGACGATGGCGACCCGGACGGTGCGGGCCTCGGCAGCAGCGGTCGTCGCAGGCACAGAAGTCACAGGAGCGGCATCTCGCTCAGGTCGGTCACGCGCACGACGGTCCCGCCGTTCGTGCACACCTCGAGCGTGGCCATCGCGAGCGGCACGTTGCCGTCGGTGTACTGCCGGCAGTCCCACCCGGGCCCGGGTCCCGGCGCGCGGGCGAGCCTGACCGGCGCCTCCCGTTCGGGCAGGCGTTCCGCCGCCTCGGCGGCGGGCATGCCGACCCGGAGGGCGGCCGCGTCCACCGGTTCGACGGTGGCGTCGTGCGACGCCCACGTCCAGTAGCCGGCCCCGCCCAGCAGCACGAGGACCGCGGGAAGCACGAGCGGCCCGACGAGCGCCGCGAGCGGCCGGCGGGCGGAGCGAGGACCGGAGAACTCGGGCGCGGCCCCGGCCTCAGGTTCTGCCCCGAGCACGGCGCGTGCCGGCAGCCGCGCGACGACCCGGTGCCCGTCCGCCCGCGTGGCCACCTCCCAGGCGCCACCGATCGCCTGGACACGGCGGTGCAGGGACTCCAGACCGCCGCCCCCGCCGCCCCGCGGGTCGTCGCGGTCGACGGCGGGCGAGGGATCGCCGGACCCGTGCGTCCGGACCTCGAGGGTCACCATGTCGTCCGCGCCGCGGACCACGACGGTCACCGCGTCCCCGGGAGCGTGCCGGGCCGCGTTCGTCAGTGCCTCGCGCACCACCCGGTGCGCGGTGACGCGCGTCGACACCGACGCCCTGGTCAGCACGTCCGGGTCGCCGACGAGGTGCACGTCCGCGCCCGCGCGGCGGAACCGCTCGATCACCGCGGCGACGTCGGCCTCGGCCGGGTCGGTCCAGGGCGTGCGGTGCAGCGTGGCCACCGTCTCGTGCAGCATCACGACGGCCCGCTCCGCGTCGCTGCGCACCTGGCCGGCCAGCACCGACTCGTCCCCGGTGGTGCGGAGCTGCAGCAGGGCGGCCCGCATCCCGATCACGCTCAGCTCGTGGCCGACCAGGTCGTGCACCTCGTCGGCGAGCTGCCGGCGCTCGGCGAGCCGTCGCGCCGCCTCCCGCTCGCGGCGGTAGCGGTCCCGGAGGTCGCGGTAGCGGACCACGCCGTACAGGCCCGTGCCACCGATCAGCAGGGCGAGCTCGCCGAACGCGAGCAGGATCCAGCTCCGGGACTGCCAGGCCAACGCGCCCACGACGACCTGGGCCGCGACCAGGAGCACCGGCAGCCAGCGTGCTGCACCGGACCGAGCCATCGGGACGAGGTTAGGCGTCACGCCGCTCCACGCTCACCACGGCCGCGCCGACGCTCGCGACGACCCAGGCGAGGAGCACCAGCAGGGCCGCCCACCGGGCGTACGGGTCACCGGTGCCGGAGACGAGCGCACTGCCCGCCACCCCCGGGAACACCTTGCCCGTCGCCGCCGGGGCCGCCAGGGTGAGGACCAGCAGCACGAAGGCCGCGCTCAGCGCGGCCACCCCGCTCCGCGTGAGGAACCCGAGGGCCACGGCGACCATCGCCGCGCACGCGAACACGCCCGCCGTCACGACGGCCGCCTCCGCCGCCGGGACCGTGGCCCGTGGCGCGCCGCCCAGGGCGAGGTCTGTCGCCGCGAGGCCCAGGGGGCCGGTCAGCAGGCCGGTGAACCCGCCGAGGAGCCCCGCGACGGCGGCCTTGGTGAGCACCACCACCCACCGGCGTGGGTGGGACAGGAACGTGGTGGCGATCTGGCCGCTGGCGTACTCGGGCGTCACGAGCTGGAGGGCCGCCAGCACGACGACCAGCTGCGCGAACACGGCGGACGACGCCAGGATCTCCGGGACGGGCACCAGGGTGCCGGCGGGGAGCTCCCCGGTCTGCATCGCGCGGACCTGGTCGTTCGCCAGGGTGAACGCCGTGGCCACGGCGAGCAGCACCGCCCCCGCGAGGCAGGCGGCCGGCGCGCGCACCGACCACGCCTTCCCCCACTCCGAGCGGACCAGGTCGACCACGGCCGACGTCGCGGCTCCCACCTCGACGGTGGCGTTCCTCCCGGACATCAGCGGGCCTCCACGCCGGTGACCTGCTGACCCCGGTCGCCGACCAGCGTCAGGTACCCCGCCTCGAGGTCCGCCGTCTCCCGCGCCAGGTGCAGCACCGTGAGATCGGCGCCGCGGGCCGCGAGCCCCACCTCCCGCTCGGTCGCGCCGGTGACCCGCCACGCCCCGTCGTCGCCCTGGTCGTCGACGGGCCGGATCGTGGCGGCGGGCAGCAGCGCCCGCAGCCGATCGCCCGCGCCGTGCTCCGCCGTCCGCAGGACCACCTCGTCGCGAGCCCGACCCGCGAGCTCGGCGACCGTCGTGTCGGCGAGCAGGCGCCCGCCGCCGAGCACGACGACCCGGTCCGCCACCAGCTGCACCTCGCTCATCAGATGGCTGGAGACCAGCACGGTGCGTCCCTGGTCGGCGAGCTGCCGCAACAGCTCCCGGATCCACCGGACGCCGTCGGTGTCCAGCCCGTTCACCGGTTCGTCCAGGACGAGGGCCGCCGGGTCGCCCAGCAGCGCGCCGGCGAGGCCCAGCCGCTGGCCCATGCCCAGGGAGAAGCCGCCCGCCGCGCGGTGCCCGACCTCCGCGAGCCCGGTCAGCTCCAGCACCTCGTCGACGCGCGCCCGCGGCAGGCCGTGGGTCTGCGCCACGCTCCTCAGGTGGGCACGGGCCGACCGACGGCGGTGCACCGGGCGGCCGCCCAGGTGGGTGCCGATCACCCGCAGCGGCCGGCGCAGGTCCCGGTAGCGGTGGCCGGCCACGGTCGCGGACCCGCCGGTGGGACGGTCCAGACCTACCAGGAGCCGCAGGAGCGTCGACTTGCCCGCCCCGTTGGGCCCGAGGAGCCCGGTCACCGTCCCTTCCTCGACGCCGAAGGACACGTGGTCCAGTGCCGTCACCGGTCCGTAGCGTTTGCTGATCCCTGCGAACTGAAGCATGGGCCACACGATGGCCGCTCCGCCCTCGCGCCCGGTACCGACGAAAGTACGGAACGCCGGCCGGGCCCTCTCACTCGTCGCCGCGGACCAGACGGACGTCGGGGAGCACCTCGACGAGCCGAACGTGCTGTAGTCGAGCGAGTAGAGCCTGCCGTCCTCCACCCAGAGCTCGAGGACACCGAGACCGTCGTCCCCGTCGAGCACCTCGAGAGAGGCGATCGGGCCGCCGTCGTGCGGAGGGATCCTCGGCAGACCCGGTACGGCCGGGACGCCGAGGAGGAAGCACGCGTCGCCCTCGTGGTCCTTGCCGCCCCACCGCGCGTGCGCGAGCTGTGCCCTGGCCTCCGCGGCACCGCGCCACGGCCCCGCGCAGACCCGCTCCAGGAGCGCGCGCTCGTGGGCCGTCAGCGCCGTTCCCGGTGCGCGGGGTGCCTCGACGGGCGGGGCGTCGATGCCGGACATCGTGGCAGACCGGGACGGCCCGCGTCCGCCGGGCAGGAGGGTGCGTGCCGCCCGTCCCCCGGCGTGAGGCGACCACCGGGGCACGTCGCTAGTGTCGCCCCATGTTCGACGGCTTCCGGCAGGACAGGGTTGACCTTCCCGAGGTGACGGTGCGGGTGCGGCACGGCGGCACGGGAACGCCGGTGGTGCTGCTGCACGGGCACCCCCGGACCCACACGACGTGGCACGCCGTCGCGCCTCTGCTCACGCAGCAGCACACCGTGGTCTGCCCCGACCTCCGCGGCTACGGGAGGTCGACCCTGCCGCCCGACGCGCCCGACCACGCGCAGTCCAGCAAGCGGGCGATGGCCCGGGACGTCGTCGACCTGATGTCCGCCCTGGGCCACGACAGCTTCGCCGTGGTGGGCCACGACCGCGGGTCGCTGGTCGCCTTCCGCACCGCCATGGACCACCCGCAGCGGGTCACGCACCTCGTCGTCATGGACGGGCTGCCCGTCGTCGAGCACCTGGAGCGGACGGACGCGCGGTTCGCCCGCGCCTGGTGGCACTGGTGGTTCCTCGCCCAGGACGAGAAGCCCGCCGAGCGCGTCATCGACGCCGACCCCGACGCCTGGTACCGCACGCCACCGCCGGAGGTCATCGGGCCCGGGAACCATGCCGACGTGTGGGACGCGCTGCGGGACCCCGCCGTCGTGCACGGGATGTGCGAGGACTATCGCGCGGGGCTCGGCATCGACCGACGCCACGACGAGGACGACCGCGCGGCGGGGCGACGGGTGGGATGCCCGACGCTCCTGCTCGAGTCGACCGAGGACGACCTGGACATCCACGGCGACCCCGCCGCCATCTGGGAGCCGTGGCTCGACCGGCCGCTGCGGCACCGCCTCATCCGGTCCGGCCACCACCAGGCCGAGGAGGCTCCCGGCGAGGTGGCCGCCGCCCTGCGGGAGTTCCTCGCCCCCGCGTGACCCGGCGGTCGCCCTGGCGCCTCCTGATGGTCGGCGTCCCCGCCCGAGGCGCGCGCATCGACCCCTCGCGCGACGATGTCCGCATGGCACGCGCGTCGTCGAGCAAGCCGCAGACCGTCACGGTCGACGACCGCCGCCTGCAGCTGACGAACCTGGACAAGGTGTACTACCCGGCCACGGGGACGACGAAGGGCGAGGTGTTGCAGTACCTCGCCCAGGTGGCACCGGCGCTGCTGCGGCACGCGGCGTACCGCCCGGCGACGCGCAAGCGGTGGCCGGACGGCGTCGCCGGGCAGATGTTCTTCCAAAAGAACCTGGACGCGTCGACGCCGTCGTGGGTGCCGCGGCGCTCGATCAAGCACCGCACGTCGACCAACGACTACGTGCTGGTCAACGACCTCGCCACGCTGACGTGGCTGGGTCAGACGGCCACCCTCGAGATCCACGTGCCGCAGTGGCGGTTCGGCCGCACGGGCACGCCGATGCCCCCGGACCGCCTGGTCCTCGACCTCGACCCGGGGCCGGGCGCGGGCCTGGCCGAGTGCGCCGAGGTCGCGCGGCTGGCGCGCGACATCCTGCGCGGCATGGACCTCGACCCGCTGCCCGTGACGAGCGGCTCCAAGGGCATCCACCTGTACGCGGCGCTGGTCGGTCACGACGACTCCCTCACCGCGGACGCCGTCTCGGCGGTGGCGCACGAGCTCGCGCGCCACCTGGAGTCGGAGCACCCGGACCTCGTCGTCAGCGACATGAAGAAGTCGCTGCGCGCGGGCAAGGTGCTCGTCGACTGGTCGCAGAACAACGGCGCCAAGACCACCATCGCGCCGTACTCGCTGCGGGGCCGCGACGAGCCGACCGTCGCCGCGCCGCGCACCTGGGACGAGCTCGACGACCCCGACCTGCGCCACCTCACCTTCACGGAGGTGGTCGAGCGCCTGGAGCGCGACGGCGACCTCCTGGAGCCCCTGGCGGCCGGGCACCTGGCCCAGCTCGAGCCCACGCCGGAGCGCATGGCGACGTTCGAGCGCACGCCGGCCGAGAAGCTCGAGACGTATCGCGCCAAGCGCGACCCCGAGAAGACCCCGGAGCCGTTCGGCCCCGAGAGCCCGGACCCCCGCGACGGCGCGCCGACCTTCGTCGTCCAGGAGCACCACGCCCGCCGCCTGCACTGGGACTTCCGGCTGGAGCACGAGGGCGTCCTGGTGAGCTGGGCCCTGCCGAAGGGCGAGCCCACCGACCCGAAGCAGAACCACCTGGCCGTGCAGACCGAGGACCACCCGCTCGAGTACGGCGCGTTCGAGGGCAGCATCCCCGCGGGCGAGTACGGCGGCGGCGAGGTGACGATCTGGGACGCCGGCACCTACGACCTGGAGAAGTGGCGCGAGGACGAGGTGATCGCCGTCCTGCACAGCGAGCGGCGCGGCTCACGACGTCTCGCCCTCATCCGCACCGGCGGGCGCGGGGGCGACGACCAGAACTCGTGGCTGATCCACCGCACGAAGGCACAGCCCGGGGACGAGGACGACGGCGCGGGCGACGGCGCGGACGACGGTGGAGGCGACGGCGGTGACGCGGACGACGCCCCCGCGGGACGGTCGCCGGCCCCCGACCGTGCGCCTGACGACCACGCGCCGCCCGAGACGCCGCGCCCGATGCTCGCGACGACGGCGCCACCGGGCGAGCTCGCGCGGCTGGACCCGGACGACTGGGCGTTCGAGGTCAAGTGGGACGGCTTCCGCGCGGTGGTCGAGGTGCTGCATGGCGGCACGGACGGCGACGACGAGCGTGCCGTGCGGCTCACGTCCCGCTCGGGGCAGGACCTCACGGTGACGTTCCCGGAGCTGCGGGCGGTCGCGGAGATGGTCGCGGACGACGACCTGCCGCTGGTGCTGGACGGCGAGATCGTCGCCCTCGACGCGGACGGGCGCCCGTCGTTCCGCCGCCTCCAGCAGCGGGCGGGCCTCTCCCGGCCGCGCGACGTCGAGAAGGCGCGCCGCGCGGTCGGGGTCGACCTGGTGCTGTTCGACGTGCTGGTCGTAGGCGGGCGCGCGGTGACCGACCGGCCGTACACCGAGCGCCGCGCGGAGCTGGCGCGGGTCGTGACGCCGCGCCGCCCGGTGCACGTGCCCGACGCCCTGGACGGCACGCTCGACGAGGCGCTGGAGACCAGCCGTCTCATGCGGCTCGAAGGCGTGGTGGCCAAGCGACGCCGGTCGTCGTACACGCCGGGCCGCCGCTCGCGCGACTGGCTCAAGATCAAGCACGCCCGCACCCAGGAGGTGGTGGTCGTGGGCTGGCGCCCGCTGCATGCCGGGACGGGTCGGGAGGACGCGCGGGTAGCCGGGTCGCTGCTGCTGGCGGTGCCGGACGACGGCGGCGTGCTGCGGTACGTGGGCAAGGTCGGCACGGGGTTCAAGGAGGCGGAGCGGCGCGAGGTGGTCCGACGCCTGCGGCCCGTGGACGACGCGCCGCTCGACGGCGTGCCCCGCACCGAGGCGGTGCACGCGCGGTGGGCCGCGCCCGAGCGGGTGGCCGAGGTGACGTACGGCGACTGGACGAGCGACCCCGCCGACCTCGGCGCGACCGACGGCGCGGACGACGAGGGTCCGCGGCTGCGGCACTCGGTGTGGCGCGGGTGGCGCGACGACAAGCGCCCGGACCAGGTCGGCGTCGAGAGCTGACTCGTCAGCGCACCGTCTGTCCCCGCAGCGCGTGCGCGACGGCGGCCGCCCGCGACTCGACGCCGAGCTTGGCGTACACGTGCGCGAGGTGGGTCTTGACGGTCGCCTCGGAGATGAACAGCCGGCGGCCGAGCTCGCGGTTGCTCAGCCCCTGGGCGAGCAGCGTGAGCAGCTCCGCCTCCCGCGGGGTGAGCGCGCTGCCGGGGTTCTGCGCCTGCTGCATCAGCCGGGACGCGACGGGCGGGGAGAGCACGCTGCGCCCGACGACGGCGCCGCGCACGGCGGCGAAGATCTCGGCGGGCGGGGCGTCCTTGAGCACGTAGCCGATGGCGCCGGCGTCGACGACGCGCACCACGTCGGCGTCGGTGTCGTAGGCGCTGAACACGAGCACCGGGACGTCGGGGTGGGCGGCCCTGATGCGGCGGGTGGCGGCCACGCCGTCCTCCGCCGCGCCGAGCTCGAGGTCCATGACGACGAGCGCGGGCGCGAGCCGTGCCACGGCGTCGAGGGCCTCGTCGGCCGTGCCCGCCTCGCCCACGACGGTGAGGTCCGGCTGCGAGTCGAGCAGGGCGCGCAGCCCGGCGCGCACCACGTGGTGGTCGTCCACGAGCAGCACGGTGATCGGGTCGCTCATGCGTCCTCCTGGTCGTCCGGTCCGGTCGCCGGCGGCCCTCCCGCGACGGGCAGCTGCACCCCGACGACGGTCCCCTCGCCCGGCGCGCTCTCCACCGTGATCGTGCCACCGAGCTGCTCCACCCGCTGGCGCATGGCGCGCAGCCCGAACCCGCCGTCCGGCCCGGCGGCGCGGGAGCTCACCGCGGCGACGTCGAAGCCGCGACCGTCGTCGAACACGTCGAGCGCGACGGCGTCGGGCAGGTAGGTGAGGGTGAGCCCGAGTCGCGCGGGGCCGGCGTGCCGGTGCACGTTCGCGACCGCGCTCTGGGCGATCCGCGCGAGCGCGTGCGCGACCTCCGGCCCCACCGGCACGCGGTCACCGACCACCGTGAGCTCGGCGTCGGGGACGTGCCGCCGGGCCGCGGTCCGGACCGCCGCCTCCACGTCGGCGGGCGCGACCCCGCCGGTCGCCGGGGACGGGTCGACGAGGTCGTGCACGAGGTCGCGCGTCTGGCCGAGGCTGGCGCGCACGGCGACGGCGGCCTGCCGGGCGTCGTCGCGGGCGGCGTCGGGGTCGGCGTCCCAGCGCTGGTCGGCGGCCTCGAGGCGCAGCACCGCCGACGACAGCGACTGGGCCACGGTGTCGTGGATCTCCCGCGCCACGCGCTCGCGCTCGGCCAGGACGGCGACCTCGTGCTGGAGCCGCACGCGCTCGCCCGCCTGCCGCACAATCGCGTCGTAGGCGAGGCTGAGCAGCACCGCCACGACGAGCGGAGCCACGGCGGCCGCCCAGTCGCTGCGGCCGGACAGGTCGAAGAGCGCCACGCCCGTGACGACCGCGACCGCGCCGACGAGGACGTGCGCCGCGGGCACCGGCACGAGGCTGCGGCACACGAAGAACAAGGGGATCGCCGACCACGCGAAGCTCGGAGCGACCAGCACCAGCGCGGACCACGCCACGAGCAGCACGGCCAGCACGCCGTGGACGACGGCGCCCGGCCCGACCCCGCCGGACCGGCGGGCGAGCAGCACGAGGCCCGCGTACGCGACGGCGACCGCCAGCAGCAGCGCGACCACGAGCCACCACTGGCCGTCGAGGCCGTGGTTGGTGAGGTAGCGCGCCGCCGACGTCACGACGAGCGCGGCGAAGGCGAGGTGCACCCCGCGGGTGAGGGATCCGGGCACGGACGACCACGCTAGCCGCGCACGATGCGTCCGCACCTCATCCGTTCGGACGATCCCCCGCGCCCCGGACGCCCGATGCGGCGGCGCGACGCGGCCGACGAGCCTGGGCCGATGACCTCACCCCCGACCTCGCCCACGGCGCCGACGACGACACCGACGACGAGGCCGACATCGACGGCGTCAGGCCCGGCGCTCCTGGGTCGCGGCGCGGCTGGTGGCGAGGTGCTCGCGCGCCAGCCGGGCCGCGGTCTCGCCGTCGCCGTCCCGGACGGCGTCGAGGAGCTCGCGGTGCTCGTCGGCGATCGCCTGCAGGTCGAGGTGCTGTCCGAGCAGCCAGCGCACCCGGCTGGCGATCACGAGGTGCAGCTCGACGAGCACCGGGTTCCCGGCGGCCACGACGACGCGCTCGTGGAAGTCCGCCCCGGCGCGCCGGGCCGTGGGGCCGTCGCCCGCGCGGGCGGCGGCGTCCTCCCGCTGCCACGCCTCGGTCAGGCCGGCGAGCTGCTCCACCGACCGGCGCGTCGCCGCGAGCCGGAAGTGCAGCGGGTCCGTGGCCTCCCGCACCTCGTGCAGGTGGTCCACGTCGGCGTCGCTGAACTCGCGGACCACCGCCCACGTGCGCGGCCGCGGCGTGACCAGCCCCTCCGCGACGAGCGTGCGCAGCGCGTCCCGCACGGGGATGCGGCTCACGCCCAGCTCGGCGGCCAGGTCGCGCTCGACCAGCCGGCTGCCGGGCTCCCGGGACCCCTCCACGATCTGCTCGCGGACGACGCGCGCCACCCGCACGGACTCGGGCTCGAAGGGGGCCGAGAGCTCGGAGGACATGCGCACATCCTGCCAGCCAGCCGGAGGAGAATATGGCATACCATCTGATCGTGACCCCCGCCCGCCGCACGCGCCGCCCGGCCCGTGCCGCAGGGGCCCTCGCGGTCGCCACCACCCTGCTCGCCCTCGGCGCCTGCGCGGCTCCGCAGCCGCCCGCGGGCACGACGACACCGGGCCCGCCACAGAGCCCGCCACAGAGCCCGCCACAGAGCCCGAGCACGTCGGCCGCACCGACGCCGTCGGCCGAGGCCGCCCCAACCCAGCTGCTGCTGGCCACGCAGGCCGAGCGCGACACGCTCGCGGTGGTCGACCCGGCCGTCCGCCGGGGCAGCGCCGTCGTCGACGAGATCACCGTCGGCACCGCGCCGTGGGACGTCGCCGTGGACGAGGGCTCCCGCCGCGCCTTCGTCTCCACCGCCGAGGGGGTCGCGGTCGTGGACCTCGACACCCGCGAGCGCACGGACCTGTTCGCGTACGAGCACGCGACCACGCGCCTCGCCTACGGCGAGTACCGTCGCGGCGGCCTCGGGCTGGCGGTGTCCCCCGACGGCGAGCGCGTGCACGTCGCGGTGAGCACGGGGGACGCGGCGTTTCTCGAGACGCTCGACGCCGACACGGGCGAGGCCGTCTCCTCCGTGCCGGTGGGCCTGCGCCCGTTCGACGTCCTCGTGGGCGACGACGGCGACGAGGTGTACACGGTCGACCACGACGGGTTCACCGTCACGGTCGTCGACCCGGAGCGCGAGCGCGCCCGCGCGATCGAGGTGGCGCCGTTCGGCCGCGAGGGCGGCCTCGCGTCGTTCGAGAAGCCGCACTACGCCGTCCTCGACGACGACGGCGACCTGCTGCTGCCGTACCAGGGCCGGGCCCTGGCGCGCGTCGATCCCGGCACCGGCGACGTCACGACCACCGACCTGACCGCCGACTCCCACCAGCACGGCGTGGCCCGCGCCGACGACGGCACCCTCGTGATCGCCGGCAACGGCCCGTTCGGCAACGCCGGGTCGGGCCCGAGCATCGAGGTGGTCGGGCCGGACGGCGCCGACGTCGTGCTCCCGACCGACCGCCGGCACGAGACGGTCACCGTGTGGCGCGGACCCGACGGGGAGGCGTACGGCGTGCTCGCCGGCGGCTACACCCAGCAGGAGGCCTGGGACGGCGCGACCGTCGTCCCGCTCGCGGCGGCGCTCGACGGCGCCGACGAGAGCTACGAGATCACCATCCCCGGACGACCGCAGGCGGTCGTCCCCTTCGAGGAGGACCGCCCATGACCAGCAGCCCCGACGTCACCGTGATCCGCAACGTGCGCCCCTGGGGCGGCGACGCCGCCGACCTGCACGTGGCGGACGGCGCGATCACCGCCGTCGCGCCGCACGACGCGACCGCGGCGCCCGCCGAGGGCGCGATGGCCGGGGAGGTCGACGGTCGCGGCCTGCTGGCCCTGCCAGGGCTGGTCAACGCGCACGCGCACGTCGACAAGTCGTGGTGGGGCAAGCCGTGGGTGAGCTACGGCGGCGAGCCGGGCGTCCGCGCGCGCATCGCGCACGAGCGCGCGCACCGCGACGAGCTCGGCATCCCCGGCGTGGACGTCACGCTGGCGGTGCTGCGCGAGTCGGTCCGCACCGGCACGACGGCGGTGCGCACGCACGTGGACGTCGACCTCGGCGTGGGCCTGCGCGGCATCGAGGTGGTGCGCGAGGCGGTCGCGGCGCTCGGCGGCGCCGTGCACGCGGAGATCGTCGCCTTCCCGCAGGACGGCGTGCTGCGGCGCCCCGGGGTCCTGGAGCTGCTGGACCGGGCGGCGGCCGCGGGCGCCGAGCACGTCGGCGGCCTCGACCCCGCGTCGATCGACCGCGACCCGGTGGGGCAGCTCGACGGGCTGTTCGCGATCGCCGAGGAGCGCGGCGTCGGCGTCGACGTGCACCTGCACGACGGGGGCGAGCTCGGCGCGTTCCAGATCGAGCTGATGATCGACCGCACCCTGCGGGCCGGGCTGCAGGGCAGGGTCAACGTGGCGCACGGCTTCGCCGTCGGCCAGCTCGCCGGGTCGCGCCAGGCCGACCTGGTCGCGGCCATGGCCGAGGCCGGGATCACCATGACCACGGTGGCGCCGATCGGCGCCGCTCCCCTGCCGCTGCTGGCGCTGCGCGACGCCGGTGTCCCCGTCGGCCTGGGCACCGACGGCATCCGCGACCTGTGGTCCCCGTACGGCACGGGCGACCTGCTCGCGCTGACCACGCAGCTCGCCCGGCTGTCGGGCCTGCGGTACGACGAGGAGCTCGTCACCGCCGCCCGCGTCGCGTCCGCGGACGCCGCCCGGTTCGTGGGCCGCGAGGTCCACGACCTCGTGGCGGGCGCGCCGGCCGACGTGGTGCTCGTCGACGCCGAGAACGTGCCCGACGCCGTGGTGCGCGCGCCGGCCCGGGCGCTCGTCGTCGCGGGCGGCCGGGTGGTCGCCCGCGACGGCGAGGTGCTCGTCTGACCGGCTCGCGTCAGGCGGCCGCGGCCTGGCCGGTGAGGTCGTCGGCGGTCGCCACGACGACGCCGTACGCGTCGGCGACCGTCGCGAGCGCGGCCCGGTGGAGCTGTTCCGCGGGCACCGGCGCGACGGCGCTGGCGAGCGACCGGGTGGCGCAGGCCTCCGCGACCACGGTGGGCCGGTTGCCCCGCAGCGCCGCTCCCTGGGACGTGAACGCGACGCACATGTGCGTCATGAAGCCCACCACCACGACGTCGACATGGCCGGCCGCGTCCACCAGGTCGCCGAGCCCGGTGCCGCGGAACGAGTCCGGGGCGGTCTTCGTCACCACGGCCTCGCCCGGCGCGGGCGCGACCCGCGGGTGGATCTGGCCCAGGTCGGTGGCGAGGTCGTACGGCGAGCCGGCGCCGCCGTCGTGCTGCACGTGGATCACCGTGGCACCCGCCGCGCGGGCGCGGGCCAGCAGGTCCGCGGCGGCGTCGAGGGCCGGCGCCCAGCCGTCCAGCTCCATGACGCCGCGCGTGTAGGTGTTCTGGTAGTCGACCAGGATCACGGTCGCCTCGGCGAGGTCCGCAGGGGTCGGGTCGGCGCCGCTGAGCTCGCGCAGGGTGGTGCTGGTCATGGTGTCCTTCCGCAGGAGGTCGAGGGATCGGGCGCCGAGGTGGCGGCACGCTCCCCACGCTACGAACCGGCGTACGGTGTCGGCAATGTCATGCAACCCGCAGATTCGGACATCCCCATAATCGAACGGCTCGTCGTGGTCACCCTCTTCGACGGTGTCGACCTGCTCGACGTCACCGGACCGGCCGAGGTCTTCGCGCTACTGGCGCGCGAGCTCGACGGCCCGACCGGCTACGAGGTCGTGCTCGCCGCGGAGACCACCGACCCCGTGACCACGTCGGCGGGCGTCCGCGTGCTGCCCGACGCCACGTTCGACGACCTGGCCGGCCGGCGGGTCGACACCCTGGTCGTGCCGGGCGCGGTCCGGGTCGACGCCGAGCGGCACGTCCGCGCCGTCGTGGACCCCGCGCTCGTGCCGCGCGTGCAGGCGCTGGCCGACGGCGCCCGCCGGGTGGCGTCGGTCTGCGTGGGGGCGCACGTCCTCGCCGAGGCGGGCCTGCTGGAGGGCCGCCGGGTCACGACGCACTGGTCCACGGCGCGGCAGCTCGCCGCCGAGCACCCGGGCGTCCGGGTCGACGCCGACCCGATCTTCGTGCGCGACGGCGACGTGTGGACCGGCGCCGGGCTCACGGCGTGCCTCGACCTGACGCTGGCGCTGGTCGCCGACGACCACGGCCAGGAGCTCGCGCTGCGCGTGGCCCGGCAGCTCGTGATGTTCCTCAAGCGGCCGGGCGGGCAGAGCCAGTTCTCGGTCGCCACGGACCCCCGCGCGACCACCCGGCGCGTGGACGACCTGCGTCATCACGTCCTGCGGGACGTCGCCGCCCCGCTGACCGTCGCGGAGCTCGCCGAGCGGGCGCACGTCAGCGCGCGGCAGCTCACCCGGCTGTTCAAGACCGAGCTGGGCACCACGCCGGCGGCCTACGTCGAGTCGGTCCGCGTCGAGGCGGCGCGGCAGCGGCTCGAGACCACCGACGACACCCTGGAGCGCGTGGCGACCGCCTGCGGCTTCGGCACGACCGACACGCTGACCCGCGCGTTCCGGCGCCGGCTCGACACCACGCCCGCGCAGTACCGGGCCCGGTTCCGCCTCGCGGGCTGACGCCCCCGGCGGCCGCCGACAGCCGCGTCAGCGCCATCGCTCGAGCAGCCGGGCGACCGTCTCCCCCGCGCGGTCCAGCACTCGGTCCGTGCCCGACGAGGCCGCGGTGAGGAGGGCGGCGTCGACCAGGTGCGCCACGAGGTCGACGTCGCGCGGGTCCTCGCACGCCCCCTCGAACCCCGAGGCCTGCAGCACCGTACGGGCGGCGCCGAGCAAGCGGGGTCGCGAGCGCCGCATGATCGGCTGCAGCGCCGGGTCGCGCATCGCGGTCATCATCGGGTCGAGCCGGCGGGCCACGACGGTGTCGTCGACGTGGGGCGCGTACAGGACCTCGATCAGGAGCCGCGCCGCCGTCGCCGCGGACCGCCGCCGGTGCGGCAGCGCCTCGGCCGCGGCCTGAGCCGCGGCGCCGCGGACGTCCTCGGCGGCCTCCACCGCGGCCGCGACGAGCGCCGCGCTGGTCGGGAAGTAGTACGACGCCGAGCCCTGCGGCAGGCGGGCGGCCTCGGCGACGCGGCGGTGCGTGACGGCGTCGAACCCCTCGTCGATGAGCAGCGTCGCCGCGGCCTCGACCATCCGGCGCTGCTTGTCGGCGCCACGCCCCTGGACCATGCGGCGCCGCCGCGGCCGGTCGTCCTCCGTCACGCCGCCCATCGTAGGCGCGGCACGGTGACGGCGCCGGAATAACCTATACGCGCGTATGGTTTAGCCGATCGACAGACCGCCGCCGGGCGGCCCGGACCGAGGAGATGAACGAGCAGTGAACCTGATGGCCGCGGATGGCCTCGTGATCGACTGGGCGCAGATGCCCACCTACAACACCGTGATGTCCGTCGCCGTGGGCGCCGGCCTGATCCTGCTCGTGCGGCTCGGCCGTGACCTGCTGCGCGCGCCCGGGAAGGTCGTGGCCGAAGGCTGGTCGCTCGCGTTCGGCGTGCTCGGCCTGATCCTCACGGCCACCGGGCTGCACATGACGCTCACCTGGCCGCTGGCGGCCGGCGGCTTCCCCTTCGACAACATCATCTTCGGCGAGACCAGCCTCGCGTTCGGCGTGCTGCTGCTCGCCGCGGCCTTCTACCTGTGGACGCGCGGCAAGGAGGCGCTGGCCCGCGAGGACGCCACCGACCACCTGCGCGCCGTCGCCCGCCCGGTCTCCGTGTTCGTGCTCGGCATGGGCCTCGGCCTGGTCGCCATCGCGATCGCCGGCGTCACGTACCAGCTCTTCGCCGCCCCGCCCCAGGAGCCGATCTCGGGCGCCTTCGCCGCCTACCCGCTCGTCGAGGCGATCTTCATGTCCGGCCTCATCGCGCTCGTCGGACTCGGCGCGATCCTCTTCCCGCTCGCCCTGCGCGACGGCGCCGGTCGCGGCCTGCGCGTCGTCATCGGCTGGGCCTGGGGCCTCGCCGGGCTCGCGTTCCTGCTGTTCGGCGCGATGAACTTCTTCACCCACATCGGGCTGATCGTCAACACCATGGGCTGACGCCGTCGCAGCACGGCAGGGCCGGCACGGGCCGGGTCGCGGGAAGTCTCGCGGCCCGGCCTCTGTTGTGCCGGGCATGCGAGCCATCACCTACTCCCGCTTCGGCGGTGCCGACGTCCTCGAGCTCACCGACCAGCCCGACCCGCACCCCGGGGCGGACGTTGTCGTCGTGCGGGTGCGCGCCGCCTCCGTCAACCCCGTCGACTGGAAGGTCCGCCAGGGCTACCTGGACGGCCTGTTCGACACCCAGTTCCCCGTCGTCCCGGGCTGGGACGTGGCGGGCGTCGTCGAACAGGTGGGCCTCGACACCCCCGAGTACCAGGTGGGCGACGAGGTGTACGGGTACGTCCGCAAGGACTGGGTGCACGGCGGCACGTTCGCCGAGCTCGTCGCCGCGCCCGTGCGCACGCTGGCGCGCAAGCCCGCGTCGCTGACGTTCGAGGAGGCGGCGGCCGTGCCGCTCGCGGGGCTCTCGGCCTACCAGTCGGTCCTGCGGTCCGGCGTGCGGGAGGGCCAGACGGTGCTGGTGCACGCGGCGGCCGGCGGCGTCGGCGCCTTCGCCGTGCAGATCGCGCGCAGCCTCGGCGCACGCGTCATCGGCACCGCGAGCGAGGCCAACCACGACTTCCTGCGCGACCTGGGCGCCGAGCCCGTCACGTACGGCGACGGGCTCGCCGAGCGCGTCCGCGCCCTCGCCCCGGACGGCGTCGACGTCGCCCTCGACTACGTGGGCGGCGACGCCGTCGCGACCAGCGCCGCGGTGCTCGTCCCGGGCGGCACGATCACGTCCATCACGGACGCGACGGCGCGCACGGAGCACGGCGGGCACTACGTGTGGGTGCGCCCGTCCAGCGCCGACCTCGAGGCGCTCGGGGCGCTGATCGACGCCGGCAAGGTCGCGGTCGAGGTCGGTCAGGTCTTCGACCTCGCCGACGCCGCCGACGCCCACCGCGCCTCCGAGACCGGGCACGGTCGCGGCAAGATCGTGGTGCGCGTCTGACCGTGCGCCCGAGCGCGCGCCCGACCGTGGTGCAGGCCGGGGCCGCACGCGGCACGCTGGGCAGATGACGCCCTTCTCCCCCGCCGTGCACGCCGACCGCCGCCGCCGGGCCGCCGCCCAGGCCGCCGCCGCCGGCCTCGCCGGAGTGCTGGTGACGCCCGGCCCCGACCTGCGCTACTTCCTCGGGTACACGCCCGCCGCCGAGCTCGAGCGACTCACGCTGCTTGTGCTGCCCGTGGACGGGGACCCGGTCGCGGTGGTGCCGAAGCTCGAGGCCCACGACCTCGAGGTCGGCGCGGTCGGCGGCATCGAGGCCGTGGCCTGGGTGGACGGCGAGGACGAGCACGCGGTCGCCGCCCGGCTGCTGCGCCCGGACGGGCGGTACGCGATCAGCGACACGGCGTGGGCGCTGCACGTGCTGGGCCTGCAGCGCACCCTGCCCGCGTCGTCGTACGCAGCGGTCACGACCGTGCTGCCCATGCTGCGGGCCGCGAAGTCGCCCGAGGAGGTGGCCCGTCTCGCCGCGGCGGGCGCCGGGGCGGACGCCGTGTTCGCCGAGATCGTCACCCGCCGGTTCGCGGGGCGCGCCGAGCGCGAGGTGTCCGACGACCTGGACGCGCTGCTGCGCTCCCACGGGCACGAGCAGGTCGACTTCACCCTGGTGTGCGCGGGCGAGAACGGCGCCGACCCGCACCACGAGGCCGGCGACCGCGTGATCCGCGAGGGCGACATGGTGGTCATGGACTTCGGCGGGCTCGCCGACGGCTACGGCTCCGACACCACCCGCACCGTGCACGTCGGCGCGCTCACCGACCGCGAGCAGGAGGTGCACGACGTGGTGCGCGCCGCGCAGCAGGCGGGTGTCGACGCCGTCCGCCCCGGAGCGACGTGCCAGGACGTCGACCGCGCGTCTCGTGCCGTCATCGCCGACGCCGGGTTCGGCGAGTTCTTCGTCCACCGCACCGGCCACGGCATCGGCCTGACGACGCACGAGCCGCCGTACATGGTGGAGGGCGAGGAGACCCCGGTCGAGGCCGGGATGTGCTTCTCCGTCGAGCCGGGGATCTACCTGCCGGGCGAGTTCGGCGTGCGCATCGAGGACATCGTCGTCGCGTTCCCTGCCGGCGTCCCCGGCGTCGCCGACGCCCCGGACGCCGCCGTGCGGCTCAACACCTCGCCGCACGAGGTCGTCGTCGTCGAGTAGCGCACGAACGACCTTCCAGCGAGAGACCACCCGGTGGAAGGCAGGTCAGCTGGGCGACGCCTTGCCGTGCCGCCAGTAGCCGACGAAGTCGACCGCCGCCTTCGGCCACTGCCGCTCGTTCACCAGGTGCCGCCGCACGCCGGCCGCGAGCGCCTGCTCGCCGGCGACGAGCGCGTACCCGCTGCCCGCGGGGAGCTCGGCGCCGCGCACGACCTCGAGCGCGGCCCGGCCGGGCACCTCCCCGAGGACCGGGTCGTCGGCCGCGGCGCGGTCGCGCTCGACCCACCGCAGGTCGACGCCGGCCGGCACCCGGAAGTCCTGGCGGTCGTCGGCGGTGGGGACCTCGACGACGGCGACGCCGCGCGCGTCGTCGGGCAGCGCCTCGCAGATGCCGGCGACGGCGGGCAGGCCGCTCTCGTCGGCGACGAGCAGCCGCCAGTCGCACGCGGCCTGCCGGTGGTGGTAGGTGCCCTGGTCGAGGATTCCGACCCGGTCCCCGGGTCGCGCGGACAGCGCGAAACCCGCGCCCGGGCCGAGCGGCTCGTGCCCGCCCTCCGGCCCCGCGGGCGCCGCGCCGTCGTGGCCGTGCAGCACGAAGTCCACGTCGATCTCCCGCAGCTCGGGCCGCGCCGCGCGGATCGTGTAGTTGCGCACCAGCGGGCGGCGGGCGCGCGGCGTCGCCAGGTACTGCGCGTACCAGCCGAGGTTCGACGTGCGCGTCGGGAGCTTCAGCGTGTCCTGGCCCGGGCGCGGCAGGAACAGCCGGAACCACTGGTCGTCGCCCACGAGGGTGAGGCGATCGATGTCGTCGATGCCGAGCGTGACCCGTTGCAGGTGCGGGCCCAGGCGCTTCGTCGTCACGACCTCGGCGACGAGGACGTGCGGGTCGACCGGCTTCGACAGCGTTCGCGTGCTCACGTCGGTAAGGTTAGGCGAACCTCACCCGGATGACCAGGGTCCGGTCGGGTGTCGCGACGGGCCCCGTGCCCGAGACTGAGGGCGTGCACTCCCTCCTCCGGTCGCGAGCGCTCCCCGGCCTCACTGCCCTCGTCACGCTCCTCGCCCTCGGTGCCTGCTCGCCGTCGACGCCCGCGCCGACGGAGACGCCGAGCACGGTGACGACGCCGGGACCGACCGCGACCCCCGAGCAGCCCCTGCGGATCGAGGTGACGGCCGGCGACGTCACGCTGGAGGTGTCGGTGCCCGGCGCGGCGCTCGACGACCCTCCCGTGCACGTCACCCCCGACCCGAGGGCGGGCACGTCGACCGTGACCCTCGAGCGGTCCATGGTCGACGACGCCGACGACACCGACGATCCGGTGACGCTCGCGCTGGCCTCGGGCGGCGCGTTCGAGACCCGCGCCGACGGCAGCGTCGCGGTGCGCGCCGGCGGCACGACGGTCGGCGGGCTGTCCGCCCCCCGGGGCGCGCGCCTCGTCGCCGCGGACGACACGCACCTGGAGGTCCGGCCCCTCGCGGACGGCGCGTCGGGACCCGAGGACGACGACGTCACGACCACCCTCGGCACCACCGCCGTCGAGGGGACCGACTGGGGCGACCGCGAGGGCGGTCCGTCCCTCGCCGTCGTCCCGACGGACTGGGCGCGGGAGGCGGGGCAGGCGGGCACCGACCTCGTGTGGGCCGAGCTGGTGACGGCGGACCCCGACGTCGACACCGCGACGATGCACGACCAGCTCGAGTGCCACGCGATCGGCGCGCCCGACAAGGACTCGTGGAACCTGGAGCCGTGGCGGCCCGACGTCGGCCTGGTCGCGACGATGGCCGCGCGCTGCAACCCGACCTCCTGAACCCTCTTGACATATTCCGATATAGGCATAGGTTGGTCGTATGGCACGCGCGGCGACGACGACGGATGCGTTCAACGCGGTGGCCGAGCCCCGGCGCCGCGAGATCCTCGACGCCCTGGCGCAGCAGGAGCGCGGCGTCGGCGAGCTCGCCGAGCTGCTCCACGTCGCCCAGCCCGTGGTCTCCAAGCACCTCAGGGTGCTGCGCGAGGTCGGGCTGGTCGAGGTCCGCGACGACGGCCGTCGTCGCCTCTACCGCACGGACGCCCGGCCCCTGCAGGAGATCCACGCGTGGGTCGGCCGGTACGAGCGGCTGTGGGAGGAGCGGTTCGAGCTCATCGACGAGCTGCTCGACACCCTGGAGACCCCGCCGGGCGTCCACCCGGACCAGCCCCCGGAGCACCGAGGAGAACGATCATGACCAGCACCACCACCGGCACCGCCGTCCTGACGCTGCCGAACGACACCGACATCCAGGTCGTGCGCCGGTTCGCCGCCCCCGCGGCCGCCGTCTGGCGCGTGTTCACCGAGCCCGAGCTGATCGCCCGCTGGTGGGCCGGCAAGCGCGGCACCGTCACGAGCGTCGAGATCGACCCGCGCCCTGGCGGCACCTACCGCTACGTCATGCAGGCCGACGGCGGTTTCGAGGTCGCGTTCCACGGCGAGTTCACCGAGGTGGTGCCCCCGGAGCGCCTGGTGCACACGGAGGTCTTCGAGGGCATGCCCGACGGTGACGCCGCGGCGACCCTGAACACCTACACGTTCGCCGAGGAGGACGGCGTCACCACCCTCACGCTCGTCACCCGCGCGCCCAGCCGCGAGGTCCGCGACGCGATCGTCGAGTCGGGCATGGAGGGCGGGCTGCAGGAGGGCTTCGACCTCGTCGACGAGCTCGCCGCCGGCCTCGCGGCCTGATCGGCGCCGAGATCGAGGTGAGGGCACGAGGTCGAGGTCACGGACCTCGACCTCGTGCCCCTGGCCTCGACCTCGTGCCCCTGGCCTCGACCTCGGCGCTCGAGCGTCAGACGGCGGTGTAGCCGCCGTCGACCAGCCAGTACGCGCCGGTGACGAACGACGCGTCGTCGGACAGCAGGAAGCGCACGACGGTCGCGACCTCCGTGGGGTCGCCGAGGCGGCCCAGCACGTGCTTGCCCTCGAGGGCCTCGCGCGCCTCGGCCGGCAGGCTCGACTCGACCAGCGGCGTCTTGATGTAGCCCGGGCCCACGGCGTTGATGCGCAGCCCCTGCGCGCCGTACTCGGCGGCGGCGTTCTTCGTGATGCCCACGACGCCGTGCTTCGCGGCCGTGTAGGCGCCGTTGCCGATGGCGGCGACCGTGCCGTGGATCGACGCCATGTTGACGATCGCGCTCTGGCCGGCGCCCTGCTCGAGCATCGCGGGGATCTGCGCCCGCATGCCGTAGAGCACGCCGTTGAGGTTGATGTCGATGACGCGGTCCCAGTCGTCCAGGTCGGTCTCGCCCGCCGGCGCCTGCTTGCCGCCGATGCCGGCGTTGTTGACGGCGTAGTTCAGGCCCCCGAAGGTGGCCTTCGCGAACTCGACGGCCTTGGCCGAGTCCTCCTTGACCGCCGTGTTCTGCTCGAACGCGGCCGCCTCCCCGCCGGCGGCGGTGATCTCGTCGACCACGCGCTGCGCCGCGTCGAGGCGGATGTCCGTCACCACGACCTTCGCGCCGAGGCCCGCGAGCTCCTTGCTGATCGCCTCGCCGAGGCCCGACCCGCCGCCCGTCACGAGCGCGACCCTGCCCTCGAAGCTGCCGACTGCCGTCATGTCCGTCTCCTTCGCACCACGCCCCCGCGGGCGGGCGCACGGGTCACGCGCGGTGACGGCCCGGGGGACGAACGTCCGCCCCGGAGGCCCTCGTGAGGGTCGGGGCGCTGATCCTTCGACCGTAACCCCGCGCGCCGGGCGGACCGCGCCCCCGACGGGTCTGACACGTCACACCGCCACGTCAGGAACCCTGGGCCCCGGTGCCCCCGCGGAGCCCGGCCAGCACGGCCGCCTCCTCCCCCGCGGTCAGGCCGGTGACCGCAGCGGCCGGGGCTTCCCGCAGCCACGCGAGCGTGTCGCGCGCGGTCTCCTCCACCGGCCGCGGCGACAGGCCCGCGGCCCGCGCCGGCGCGGCGTCGTGCGCCGGCATGCCGTCGTACTCGGGCCGCGGCAGCCACAGCGGCAGCGACCGCTCCCCCGACCACGGCCGGACGTCGGCCGCCGCCAGGGCGGCGTCGTCCGCCCATGCCCAGCGCGGCGCGGCGCCGACCCCGCGCGCCACCGCGGCCAGCAGGTCGCCGACCGGGGTCACCGGCCCGACGGCGTCGAAGGTCCCGCGGGTGCGGCGCTCGGCCAGGTCGACGAGCCAGGCCGCGAGGTCGCGCACGTCGATCACCTGCACCGGGTCGACCGGGTCGCCCGGCGCCAGGACGTCGGCGCCGTCGTCGAGCACCCGGGCCAGGCGCGCCGGCCAGTACGCGAACCGACCGCTCGGGTCCCCCGGACCGACGATCAGGCCCGGACGCACCACCGCGGCGCTCGCCGCGCCCTCGCGGACGAGCTCCTCGCACGCCACCTTCATCGCCCCGTACGCCTCCGGGTCCTGCGCCCCGTCGACGTCGTCGACCAGCGGCTCGCGCAGCCGCCCGACGCCGGGCCCGCCCGGGTCGGCGTCGTCGGCGTACACGTTGACCGTCGAGACGAACACCCAGTGCGCGTCCGGCAGCGCGGCCACCGCGCGTCGCACGTGCGACGGGGTGCGCGACACGTCCACGACGGCGTCGAACCCCTCCACGGCCAGGGCGTCCGGGAACGGGTCGGCCCGGTCCAGCGCCACGTGCCGCACGCCACCCGGCACCGGTCCCGACGAGCCACGGTTCGCGGCCACCACCTCGTGCCCTCGCGCCACGGCGTCCGCCGCGACCGCCCTCGACAGGAACACCGACCCACCCAGCACCAGAAGCCTCATGAGCACCACCCTGACGCACCCGCACGCCCCGCGCCCTGCCTTCTGCCGCCGGCAGAAGGCGCCGCCGGGCTAGTGTCCGACGACATGACCCCAGCCCTTCCGGACGACCTTCCCCGCACCGCGCCCGTGACCGCCGCGTTCGAGGTGCTCGTCCGCTTCTCCCCCGCGGCGCTCGTGCACCATGCCGTACGGTCCACGCTGCTGGCGGTCGACCTCGGCCGGCAGCTGGCCCTCCCCGTCGACGACGAGGTGCTCGCCGTCGCGGGCCTCCTGCACGACGCCGGCCTCACGGCCGGGTTCGACGCGCACGCCGAGCCGTTCGAGGTCGCGGGCGGCAACGTGGCCTGGGCGGTCACCGCGGGCGCCGGCTGGAGCACGCAGCGCCGTGACCGCGCGGTGCGGGCGGTCGTCGACCACATGCTCGACGACGCCGACGTCCCGCCGGGCGAGCGCCCGGAGGGGTATCTCCTCGCCCGGTCCACCGGCGCCGACGTCAGCGGCCGCGGGCTCGAGCACTGGCCCACGGCCTTCCGCGCGGACCTCGAGGCCCGGTGGCCCCGGCTCGACTTCCGCGACACGTTCAGCGCCTGCCTCCGGGACCAGGCCGCGCGCAAGCCCGCGTCCGTCGTGGCCGCCTACGTCGCCGCGGGCGGAGCCGACCGGGTGCGCTGACGGCGCGGTCGCCGACGACGCTGCGACGCTCACCAGCGCTGCGCGACGTCCTCCGCCCAGCCGTCGAGGCCGTCGACGTCGAGGCGCACGCCGGCGTCGGTCGTGACCCAGCCCGACCAGGTGCCGAAGCACTGGTGGGTGGACGACGCCACGACCCCGAGCTGGGTGCGGCTCACGCGGTCGTGGGCGGGCACGAAGGCGAGGTCCAGCCGTTCGCCGCGCACCCGCCACGGCGCGGTGTACGCGCGGCGGTCGAACGTCCAGTCGAGCTCGTCGTGGAGCTTGTGCAGGCGGCCGTCGACGAGCACCCCGTTCTCCGTGGTCGCGCCGGCGCGCGTCCACGTCCCGCCGAGCTGCAGCGCCACCTCGTGCCCCGCGCCGTCGGCGTCCACGCCCCGGCCGAACCCCACGCCCCACTGCCAGGCGGCGCGGTAGGGCCAGCGGCCCCGCCCGTGGTCGAGCACGGCCCACGCCCCCGTTGCGACCGGGTGCTCGACGCCGTCGAGCCGGAGCCGGCCGGTGGCGGGCCGACCCACGTCCTTCACGGTGTACTGGAACCGCCGGTCCGACCAGGGCACCACGACCCCGAGCAGCTCCCGGCCCGCCGGCCGGGACACCGTCACGTCGAGGTCCACGCGCGGCGTCCGGGCACGCAGGCGCGTGCCGCCGGGCCCCTCGTCGACGGCGATCGCCACCGGGCGCGTGCGCGACCGGACGGGGCCGGCGCCGAGGCGGCCGGGCAGCGTCGCCGACCGGTTCAGCGGCGCGATCGCGACGGCGTCGACCTCCTCGCCGGTCGCCCGGTCCAGCACCCACACCTGGTGCAGCGCGGCGTAGTCCAGCGCGGACGTGGTGAGCGCGACGACGTGGTCCGCGGTGACGATCGCCCAATACTCCCACCGCTTGTTCCGGCCCAGCCCGCGCAGGCCGCGTCCGATGCCGGACGTGTCGTGCAGGGGCACGCGCGACCAGCCGACGGCGTCGGGGTCCAGGCGCCCGTCGGGGAGGCAGAGGGGCAGGTCGGCGACGATCTCGCGCTCGGTCACGGGGCGAGGCTAGCGCCGCCTGCTAACGTCCGGGCGTGCCCGACTCCCCCGCCGCCGCCGTCACCTTCCGCCTCGCGACCCGCGACGACCTGCCGCGTGTCGTCGAGCTCATCGCCGACGACGCCGTCGCCGCCTCCCGCACGGGCGTGTTCGGGCCCGCGCACGTAGCGGGCTTCGAGGCGGTCGAGGCCAGCCCGAACGACGAGCTCGTCGTCGCCGAGCTGGACGGCGCGGTGGTCGGCGTCATGCAGCTGACGTTCGTGCCCGGGCTCTCCCGCAACGGCGCCACGCGCCTGCTCGTCGAGGCGGTGCGCGTCGACGCCGCGCTGCGCGGCCAGGGGCTGGGCCGCGCGCTCATGGAGCACGCGCACGAGCGCGGCCGCGAGCGCGGCTGCGTGCTGGCCCAGCTCACGTCGGACAAGCAGCGGCCCGACGCGCACCGGTTCTACCGGTCGCTCGGCTACGCGCAGTCGCACGAGGGCTTCAAGCTCCCGCTGTGACGCCGGGGCCCGGCTCGCCCTCCGCGGCCTCCGGACGGCGCACATCGCGGATGCCGACCATGCTCACCAGCCCGCCGAGCACGAGCAGCCCCGCGGTGACCAGCAGGGCGCGGTGGAACGACGCGACGTCGAGCACCCCGCCGAGGATGACGCCGGCGAACGCGACGGTCAGCAGCCCGGCCACGCGCGAGACGGCGTTGTTCACCGCCGAGGCGATGCCGGCGTCGGCGGCCGGGGCGGCGCCCAGGATCGCGGCGGTCAGCGGCGCGACGGTGATGGACAGCCCCAGGCCGAACACCAGCAGCCCCGGCAGCACCTGCGTCACGTAGGTCGCGTCCGCGTCCATCGTGAGCAGCAGCAGGTAGCCGGCGCCCGCGACCACCGGCCCGATCGTCATGAACCACCGCGCCCCGTACCGGGCCGCCAGGGTGCCGAACCGCGTCGACAGCGCGAGCATCGCGAGGGTCGACGGCAGCTGCGCGACGCCGGCGGCGGTGGCCGACCAGCCCGCCACCTGCTGCAGGAACAGGCCGAGCACGAACCCGCCGAGCGAGAGCGCGCCGTAGACGGCGAAGGTCGCGACGTTGCCCCACGCGAAGTTGCGCGCGGCGAACAGGCGCGGCGGCATCATCGGGTCCCGCGCGCGCCGCTCGTAGACCACGAACGCGACCAGGAGCACCACCCCGACCGCGACGGCGGCCCACGTCCGCTCGATGAGCCCGTACACGCCCGCCGCGAGGCCGGTCGCGGCAAGCACGGCGCCCGGCACGTCGAGCCGGCGGCCGGTGGTCTGCCGCACCTCCGGCACCGGCCGCAGCAGCACGAGCGTGACGACGACGACCGGCAGGTTGATCCAGAACACCCACCGCCACGACAGCAGGTCCACCAGGCCGCCGCCGACGAACGGGCCGACGATCATCGCCGTGCCGGTCCACGCCGTCCACCGCCCGATGGCGCGGCCCTGCGCCTCGCCGTCGAACGTCGAGATGATGAGCGCCAGCGAGCTCGGCACCAGCAGCGCCCCGGCCACCCCCTGCAGCAGGCGGGCGCCCACGAGCACCGGGCCGGTCGGCGCGAGCGCGCACAGCACCGACGCCGCGGCGAACCCCACGAGTCCCGCGACGAGCACCCGGCGCCGCCCGTACAGGTCCGACAGCGACCCGGCGAGCAGGATGAGCGAGCCGAGGGTGACCAGGTAACCGTCCACCACCCACTGCTGCAGGCTGAGCCGCGCCTCGCCCGAGCCGCCGAGCTCGTCGCCGATGGCGGGCAGCGCCACGTTCACGACCGTGCCGTCGAGGAACGACACGAACGACGCCAGGATCGCGACCACCAGGACGCGGCTGCGCAGCCGGGCCTGCGCCGTGTCGGGCACGGACGGTGTGCTCACCGGATCACGGTACGGCGCAATGGCGGTGACGCGCCGGTCGTGGGGCGCTAGCGTCGCCGGCGTGACCCTCGAGTTCCGGCGCACCGCCATCACCGACGTCCCCGCATCGCGGCGCCTCGGCGCCGAGGCCTTCGGCGTCCCGTCCACGCCCGCACCCGATCCCGACCCGGCGGCCTGGCCGCTGCCGAACATCCGGCCCTGGGTCGCGACCGACGACGGCGAGGTGGTCGCGGGGCTGGGCGTCCGGTCGTTCACGTCCTGGTTCCACGGCGTCCGGCTGCCGACCGCGGGCTTCGCCGGTGTCACCGTCGCCGCCGAGCGCCGGGGCTCCGGCCTGCTCCGCCCGCTGATGGAGGCCGCGCTCGCGGAGGCCCGTGACCTGGGTGACGTCGTCTCGACGCTGTACCCGTCGTCGGCGGGCATCTACCGCGGGCTGGGCTACGAGGTGGTGGGCGCGTTCGCGGACGTGCGGATCCCGATGGCGGCCCTCGCGGCCGTGCCCCGGCCCGCCGAGGACGTGCGTGCCCGGCGGGCCACCGCTGCCGACGTCCCCGCCGTCCGGCGGGTGTACGAGGCGTGGGCCTCCGCGCAGAACGGCCCGCTCTCCCGTGCCGAGACCCCGTTCACGATGGAGGCCGACGACATGCTGGGCCCCGACGCCGACTACACGGGCGTCAGCCTCGCCGTGCGCGGCACGGGGGCGGCCGAGGAGGTGCTCGGCTTCGCGAGCTGGTCGCGCGGCCCGGGCTACGACCGCACCAACACCATCGAGGTCGACGACCTGGTCGCGCTCACCCCCGACGCGGCCCGCGTCCTGTGGCGGGTGCTCGCCTCGTTCGCGTCCGTCGCGGGCTGGGTGCAGGTCGGCACGTCGGGCGGCTGGTCGGGGGTCGACGTCTCGCGCCTGGTGCTGCCCGACCACGCGGCGACCTCGGCGCCTCGCCCGTACATGCTGCGCCTGCTCGACGTGCCCGGCGCACTCGGCGCCGCCCGGGTGGCGCCGGTGCCGGCCCGCGTGCCGTTCGCCGTCGTCGACCCGCGGACGCCGGACCTCGAGGGCGCGTGGACCCTCGAGGCCGCCGACGGCGCGGTGCGCGTCACGCCCGACGACGACGCCGCCCCGGGCGACCGCCTCACGTTCACGTCCGCCGGGCTGGCCGCGACGTGGGCGGGCGCGCAGTCGACGGTGAACGCCCGGCTCGCGGGCGGCGCGTCGGGGCCCGCCGCGCACGACGCCGTCTGGGACGCCCTGTGGGGCGGCCGCCAGGTGCACGTGCGCGACTACTTCTGAGGCCCGGCCCCGGATGCCCGGCCCCGCCCGCTCCCCCGCCGCCGTGACCCGCGCGCTGGCGCCCCGGCTCGCGCTGCTCCTGCTCGCGCTCGTCGTCGCGCGACTCGGGCGCCTGGCCGAGCACCGGCTGCCCGAGCCGGTCGGCGGCCCCCTCGGTGACGTCCTGGCGGCGGCCCTCGTCGCGGTCCTCGTCCTGGTCGTGCGCCCGCGGGCGCGGACGCTCACGGCCGGGCTGGTCGGGTTCGCGCTCTGCGCGGCGGTCGAGCTGCTGCGGCTGACGTCGCTGCCGCAGGCCCTCGCCGAGCGGTGGCCGCCCCTGGCACCGGTGCTCGGCACCGCCTTCTCCCCGGCGGGCCTGCTCTGGTGCGCGGCGGGCGCGGTCCTCGGCGCGGTCGCGGGCGTCGCCGTCGCGCGCGCCGTCTCCCGGGGCCGGCGCGCGGGGACGGAGTGACAGGGGTAGCCACCATACCTAGAGGTAGGTATGGTGGCGGCATGAGCACGCCGACCGATGCGCGCGACCGGCTCGTCGCCGCCGCGCAGGAGATGTTCGCCGCCCAGGGCGTGGGCGCCACCAGCCCTCGCCAGGTCCTGGCCGCCAGCGGGGTGGGGCAGGGCAGCCTCTACCACCACTTCCCCACGAAGCACGACCTCGCCGCGGCCGCCGTCGGCGCCACCGTCGAGGCCGCGCTCACCGCGGCGCGCCGCGACCTGGAGGGCACGACGCCGGCCCTGGACCGCGTCGTCGCGTACCTCGAGCGCCCCCGCGACGCGCTCGCGGGCTGCAAGGTCGGCCGCCTCACCAGCGACCAGGCCGTCATGGACGACGACGGACTGCGCGACGTCGTCACCGCCTACTTCGTCCGCCTGCTCGACGTCGTCGCCACGACCCTGCGCGAGACCGGACTGCCGGACGACACCGCCCGCGACCGTGCGCACGCCGCCGTCGCGATCGTGCAGGGCGGCTACGTGCTCGCCCGCGCCACCGGCGACCCCGACGCGATGCGAGCCGCCGTGCGCGGCTTCGTCTCGATCCTCACCCCGGAGAACACGAAGGAGACCGCGTGACCTTCCGCGAGCGCCTGCGCGCCCTGCCGACCTTCCCGCCCGGCCTGCCGCCGTTCGGCGTCGACCTGGACGACCTCACCACCGCCCCGGCCACGCCGCAGGAGCTGTTCGCGCAGTGGTTCGACGACGCGCTCGCCGCCGGCGTCGGCGCCCCGCACGCGGCGACCCTCTCGACGGCGGACGCCGCGGGCCGCGTGCACGCGCGCACCCTGGTGATCAAGGACGTCACCGCCGACGGCTGGTGGTTCGCGGGGCACGCGACGAGCCCCAAGGGCCGCGACCTGGGGGAGAACCCGCACGCGGCGCTCACCGTCTTCTGGCGCGACCTCGGCCGGCAGGTCCGCGTCAGCGGGCGCGCCTCCTCCGCCGGGCCCGACGCCGGAGCCTCGGACTTCCGCGCCCGCCCGGACGGCTCGCGCGCCGCCGGGCTCGTCGGCCACCAGAGCGAGGCGCTCGGCTCCCGGCAGGAGTACTGGGACGCCTTCGCGGGCCGCCTGGACGAGGCGCGCGAGCACCCCGACGCCGTCGCCCCGGCGTGGACCGCCTGGGTGCTCGCCCCCGTCACCGTCGAGTTCTGGGCGGCCAGCGACGACAAGGGCCAGTCCCGCCTCCGCTACCGCACCGACGCGCCGCCAGCCCGCACCGAGACCGCCTGGACCAAGGAGCTGTTGTGGCCGTGAGCCCCACCGACACCGACGCGCGCACCCCCGACCTCGCGCACGCCCTCGCCGACGCCGACGCCGCCCTCGCCGCCCTGATCGACGTCGTGCGCGGCCTGCCGGAGGGCGCGGGCGCCGACCCGTCCCCCCTCGACGGGTGGACCCGCGGGCACGTGCTGTCGCACGTGACGAACGTGGCCGCCGCCCTCGCACGCCAGGCGGAGTACGCCGCGCGCGGCGAGACGGTCGCCCCGTACGACGGGGGTCCGGCCGGGCGGAACGCCGACATCGAGGCGGGCGCCGGGCGCAGCGCCGCGGAGCACGCGGCCGCGCTGGAGGTGGCACGGGCCCGGCTCCTGGCGGCCTGGCCCGCGCCGGACGACGCACTGTGGGCCGCACCCGTGGCGTACCGGGACGGCGTCCTCGCGGACGCGCTGCTCGCCTGGTGGCGCGAGGCCCGCATCCACGCGGTCGACGCGACCGCCGGCTTCGGCGCGGCGGTGGGGTACGGCTCCTGGGACGACGCGTTCTGCGCGCACCTGCGCGACTTCCTCGCCGTGCGCCTGCCGGAGCCCGAGGGCGCCGACGGCGCGGGGCTGGAGCTCGCCGGCGACCCGCGCGACGTCGCCGCGTGGCTCGCCGGGCGCACCCCCTCAGGCCCCGTCTCAGCGCTCCGGGACGGCGCCGCCGTGCCGCTGCCCGACCTCGGCCCGTGGCCGTCGTCGGCGACCCCGAAGCCCTGACCTGCGGCGGCGCCCGCCACGGGTGTGACCCACGTCACTGCAGGTCAGAGGCTCGTGTGAGGTTGCTCTCATTCTTTGTGACAGTTTTCACGCGCGGCGTATGGTGACCCGGTGACTTCGAGTGCTACGACTGCTGGGGCCCCCACAGGGGCCGACGTCGACGTCGTCCTCATCGGCGGCGGAATCATGAGCGCCACGCTCGGCACGCTGCTCCAGCAGCTCGAGCCGTCGTGGTCCATCCGGATCTACGAGCGCCTGGACGACGTGGCGCAGGAGTCCTCCAACCCGTGGAACAACGCGGGCACGGGGCACGCCGCGCTCTGCGAGCTCAACTACACGCCCGAGCGCAAGGACGGCTCGATCGACATCACCAAGGCGGTGGCGATCAACGAGCAGTTCGAGATCTCGCGCGAGCTGTGGCAGCACCTGCTCGCCACGGGCCGCATCAAGGACGACTCGTTCCTCAGCAAGACCCCCCACATGACGTTCGTGCGCGGCGAGAAGAACGTGGACTACCTGCGCCGCCGCTACGAGACGCTGCACGTGCATCCCCTGTTCCGCGACCTCGAGTACAGCACCGACCGCGCCACCATCGGCCGCTGGGCGCCGCTGCTCACCACCGACCGCGACGCCGACGAGCCGATCGCCGCGACCCGCGCGACCTCGGGCACCGACGTCGACTTCGGCAACCTCACCCGCCAGCTCGTCGACGGGCTCGTCGCGAACGGCGCCGAGCTCAAGCTCCAGCACGAGGTGAAGAGCCTCAAGCGCACCAAGGACGGCCGCTGGCGCCTGCGCGTCAAGGACCGCTCGTGGAACGCGCGGAACCGCACCAGCACCGTCACCGCGAAGTTCGTCTTCGTCGGCGCCGGCGGCGGCGCGCTCCCCCTGCTCCAGTCGGCCGGCATCCCCGAGATCAAGGGCTTCGGCGGCTTCCCCATCTCCGGCGAGTTCCTGCGCACGGACGACCCGGAGCTCGTCGCGCAGCACCAGGCGAAGGTCTACGGCAAGGCCGACGTCGGCGCCCCGCCGATGTCCGTGCCCCACCTCGACACCCGCGTGGTCGACGGCAAGACGTACCTCATGTTCGGCCCCTACGCCGGCTTCAGCCCCAAGTACCTCAAGAAGGGCAAGTACCTGGGCCTGATCACGTCGCTGCGCGCCAACAACGTGACGTCGATGCTCGGCGCCGGCCTCAAGAACCTCGACCTCACGCAGTACCTCGTCGGCCAGCTCCTGGCCGCGCCCGAGACGAAGTTCCAGGCGCTCCAGCAGTTCATGCCGACCGCTCACCCCAAGGACTGGGAGAAGCTGACGGCGGGGCAGCGCGTGCAGGTCATCAAGCGCGACGCCGACGGCAAGGGCGTGCTCCAGTTCGGCACCGAGATCGTCACGGGCGCCGAGGGCTCCATCGCCGGCCTGCTGGGCGCCTCGCCGGGCGCCTCGACCGCGGCCTCCGCGATGGTCGACCTGCTCGAGCGGTGCTTCCCGTTCCGGTTCACCAAGTGGCGCCCCGAGCTCGCCTCGGTCATGCCCAGCCTGGACGGCGTGCCCGCCGACGCCAGCACGATCGACGCGACGCCGGTCCCCGACTCGCCGTCGTACCTGCACGCCGACGGCGTCCTGGACGCGGCGGTCTACGAGTCGCAGGCGGACTCCCGCCTCTGAGCGCCTGAGCGCTCCCCCTCCTCGGCGGCGTCAGAGAGCCTGGACGATCTTGTCCACCTGCTCCCTGGCGTCGCCGAAGAGCATCCGGGTGTTCTCCCGGAAGAACAGCGGGTTCTGCACGCCCGCGTAGCCGGTCGCGAGCGACCGCTTGAAGACCACGACGTCGCGCGCCTTCCACGCCTCGATGACGGGCATGCCCGCGATGGGTGACGACGGGTCGTCCTGCGCCGCCGGGTTCACGGTGTCGTTGGCGCCGATGACGAGCACGACGTCGGTGCCGGGCAGGTCCGGGTTGACCTCGTCCATCTCGAGCACGACGTCGTAGGGCACGCGCGCCTCCGCCAGCAGCACGTTCATGTGGCCGGGCAGCCGCCCCGCCACGGGGTGCACGCCGAACCGGACGGTCACGCCGCGCGCCCGCAGCCGCTCGGCGAGGTCCGCCACCGGGTGCTGCGCCTTGGCCACCGCCATCCCGTACCCGGGCACGACGACGACCGACCGCGCCGCGGTGAGCAGCGCGGCCACCTCGTCGGGCGACGTCCCGCGTACCTCCCCCGCCTCCTGCGTGCCGCCACCGGGGCCGCCCGTCGTTTCGCCAGGAGCGCCCGCGCCGAAGCCGCCGAGCACGACGGACCAGAACGACCGGTTCATCGCCCGGCACATGAGGTAGCTGAGGATCGCGCCGGAGGCCCCGACCAGGGCGCCGGTGACGATGAGCAGGTCGTTGCCGAGGGTGAACCCGGCGGCCGCGGCGGCCCAGCCGGAGTACGAGTTGAGCATCGACACCACGACCGGCATGTCCCCGCCGCCGATCGCGGCGACGAGGTGCCACCCGAGCGCGAACGCGACGAGCGTCATGAGCAGCAGGGGCAGGAGCGCGGACCCGACGTCGTCGGCGGTGACGAACCAGGCCAGCAGGCCGGCGGACGCGACCAGCGCCAGCAGGTTGAGCGCGTGCCGCCCGGGCAGCGTGAGCGGCGCCGAGGGCAGCCGCCCCGACAGCTTGCCGAACGCCACGACCGACCCCGTGAACGTCACCGCGCCGATGAGCACGCCGAGGAACACCTCGACGCGGTGCACGGTGTCGCCGCCCGCGGCCGCCGCACCCGCGGGCTCGGCGAGGAACGAGCCGTAGCCGACCAGCACGGCCGACAGCCCGACGAACGAGTGCAGCAGCGCGATGAGCTCCGGCATCTGCGTCATCTCGACGCGCCGGGCCCGCCACGACCCCACGGCCGCGCCCACGACCAGCACCAGCAGGATCAGGCCGGCCGTCACGGGCCACGGGCGCTGCGACCGGTCGAGCGCCAGCGCGACGGTGGCGACGATCGCGAGCCCCATGCCGAGCATCCCGAGCACCGTGCCGCGCCGCGCGGACTCCTGCGCCGACAGCCCCGCCAGCGACAGCACGAACAGCAGCGCCGCGATCACGTACGCGGCCTGCGCGACCGACGTCACCGTCATGGCGCCTCCCGCCGGAACATGCCCAGCATCCGGTTCGTCACGAGGAACCCGCCGAACACGTTGACGCTCGCGAGCGCCGCGGCCACGACGGCGAGCGTCGTGACCAGGGGCGAGGAGTCGCCGATCTGCAGCAGCGCGCCGACCATGATGATGCCGCTGATCGCGTTGGTCTGGGCCATGAGCGGCGTGTGCAGGGCGTGCGTGACGTTCGAGATCACGTAGAAGCCGACCACCACCGCGAGCGCGAACACCGTGTAGTGCCCGACGGCGTCCGGCGGCGAGGCGGCGATCAGCAGGCCCGCGGCGACGGCGCCGAGGGCGCCCAGCACCGTGCGGCGCGTCGCACGGCGACGACGCTCCGCCCCGGGGTCGACGGCGGCCGGCTCGGGTGGTGCGGGCGTCGGGGCGGGCGGGGGTGCCGCGGACACCGCGACGGGCGGGGGCGGCCAGGTCACCTGGCCCTCGTGCGTCACGGTCATCCCGCGGACCACGGGGTCGTCGAGGTCGAGGACGAGGCGCCCGTCCTTGCCCGGCGTCAGGAGCGTGAGCAGGTTGACCACCACGGTGCCGAGCAGCCGCGAGCTGTGCTGCGGCAGGCGCGCGGCCAGGTCGGTGTACCCGAGCACGACGACGCCGCGGCCGGTGACCACCCGCTGCCCCGGCACCGTCGCCTCGCAGTTGCCGCCGCCGGGCGCGGCCAGGTCCACGACCACCGACCCGGGGCGCATCGCGTCGAGCATCGCGCGCGTGATCGTCGTCGGCGCCGTGCCGCGCACGAGGGCGGTCGTGACGACGACGTCCGCCTGCGCGGACTGCTCCGCGTACGCGCGCAGGGCGGCCGCCTCCTGGTCGGCGCTCTGCGCGCTCGCGTACCCGTCGGCGCTGACCTGCTGGACGGCGTCGTCCGCGCGCACGACGCGGGCGCCGAGCGACTCGATCTGCTCGGCCGCCTCGGGCCGCACGTCGAAGGCGTGCACCTCGGCGCCCAGGCTCACGGCGGTGCCGATCGCCGCCAGCCCCGCCACGCCGGCGCCGATGACGAACACCCGCGCGGGCGGGGTGCTGCCCGCGGCCGTCACCTGGCCGGCGAACATGCCGCCGAACTCCTCGGCCGCCTCGACCACCGCGCGGTACCCGGCCACGTTGGACAGCGCCGACAGCACGTCGAGGGCCTGCGCGCGCGAGATCCGAGGCACCGCGTCGAGGGCCAGCGCGGTCACGCCGCGCGCGGCGATCGCGTCCAGCAGGTCGGGGCTCGCCGCGGGCGCGAGCTGGGCGACGAGCGTCGCGCCCGGCCGCATCAGGTCGAGCTCCGCGAGGCCCGGCGGGTGCAGGGTGACCACGACGTCGGCCGACCACACGTCGGCCCGGTCGGCGACGCGGGCGCCCGCCGCGACGTAGTCGTGCGCGGGCAGGCGCGCGCCGTCCCCGACCCCGGGCTCGACCACGACGTCGTGCCCGAGGCCGACGAGGCGGCGGGCGGCGTCCGGGGTGACGGCGACGAGGCGCGGGTCCGCGCCGGTCGCGCGAGGAGCACCGATACGCATGGCCGTCTCCCTCAGCGGGCGGTGTCCGACGAGGTGTCGAGAGCGCCGCGCAGGCTGCCCCACGCCGTCCAGCGGTCGACCTCGACGACGGCGGTCACGCGGGCACGGTCGCGCACCTTGTACGGGTCGCCGGTGTAGTGGCGCGCGATGCGGTCGGTGTCGGCGAGGTCGACGTCGTCGCGCCACGCGGTGACGCGGCCGAGCAGCGTGGCGTGCGTGTACCAGTCGTCGTCCAGCACGGTGAGGCTCACGTGCGGGTTCGCGTGCAGGTGCTGCACCCGCTTGCGCGTCGCGTCGAGGTTCACCAGCACGTGCCAGCCGTCCGCGCCGTCCTCCTCGAGCAGGTACCACGTCGCCGCGGTGACGGGGCTGCCGTCGGGCCGGACGACGCCGATCACGGCGGGCTGGGGGCGGCGCAGCAGGTCGAGCACGGGGGCCGGGAACGGCGGACGGGGCATCGTTGACTCCTCGCGGACTTCGTGACGCACGGCACTTGCGGTCGCTCGGCGCCGACGCTACGCCCTGGACGTGCGCGGATGCACGCGGTCTTGTCGTCCGTGCCGCCGCTAGGGTGACCGGCAAGCGCTTGCCCGCTCCGCCCCAGCCCACCCCGGAGGACCCGCATGCCCCGCACCGTCCACCTCGCCGGCGACTCCACCGCCGGCCCGAAGAGCCGTGCCGCCGCCCCCGAGACCGGCTGGGGGATGGCCCTGCCGTACTACCTCGACGACGCCGTCGCCGTCGCCAACCACGCGCGCAACGGCCGCAGCACCCGCAGCTTCGTCACCCAGGGGCGGCTCGACGCCGTGGCCCGCGACCTGCGGGCGGGCGACGTCCTGGTGATCCAGTTCGGCCACAACGACGCGAAGGTCGAGGACCCCGAGCGGCACACCGAGCCGTGGACGTCCTACACCGATCACCTCGCCCGGTTCGTCGACGTCGCGCGCGCCGCGGGCGCGCGGCCCGTGCTCGCGACGTCGGTCGAGCGGCGCCGTTTCGACGACGCGGGCCGCGCGGTGCCCGCCCACGGCGAGTACCCCGACGCGATGCGCGCCCTCGCCGCGCGCGAGGACGTGCCGCTCGTGGACGTCCAGCGCGACTCGCTCGCGCTGTGGCACGACCTCGGGCCCGAGCGCACGCTGCACTACTTCTTCCACGCCGACGACGGGCGCCGCGACGACACGCACTTCAACCCGCCGGGAGCGGGGGCCGTCGCCCGGCTCGTCGCCACCGGCCTCCTCACCGCGGGCGTGCTCGCCGCCGGCGAGGTGCGCCGGCTGGACGAGGACGTGCCCGACGCCTGGTTCCGCTGGCACGACGACGAGCCGGCCTGACCCCGCGGGTACCCGGAGGGTCGGGCAGCAGGTAGGCTGTGGAACGGACTGGAACCGGTTCCAGCCCGTGCTCCACCGTCGACGGCGTGCAGGGAGGTCCGCGTGGTCACGCTCCGCGACGTCGCGCGCGCCGCAGGCGTCTCGCTCGCCACCGCCTCGCGCGCGATGAGCGACGCACCCCACGTGTCGGCGACCAACCGCGCACAGGTGGCCCGGGCCGCGGAGTCGCTCGGCTACCGGCCCCACCCCGCGGCCCGCGCGCTGACCACCGGGAGCACCGGCACGGTCGGCCTGGTCGTGCCGGACCTCGCCAACCCGTTCTTCGCCGCGGTCGCCAAGGGCGTGCAGGCGCGGGCGCGGGAGACGGGCCGCGAGGTCCTCGTCGCCGACACCGACGAGGACGTCACCGTCGAGCCCGACGTCATCACCCGGCTCGGCGACCGGGTGGACGGCCTCGTGCTCTGCTCCCCCCGCCTGCCGCACGACCGCCTCGGCCCGCTCCTGGCGTCGGCGGGCGGGCCGGTCGCGCTCGTCAACCGCGAGGCGCCCGACACCCCCTCGGTCTCCTTCGACATCGCCGACGGGGTGCGCCAGGCGGTGGACCACCTGCGCGCGCTCGGGCACGACGTCGTCGCCTACGCCGGCGGCCCGCGCACCTCGTGGTCGGACGCCGAGCGCCGGACGGCGCTCGCCACGCTCTCGACGGGCACGCCCGGCGACGCGGTGCTCGACCTCGGCAGCTTCCGGCCCACGCACGGGGGCGGTGTCCAGGCCGCGGACCTCGCGCTCGCCGCCGGCGCCACGGCGGTGCTGTGCTTCAACGACCTCGTCGCGCTGGGCGTCCTGGCCCGGCTGCACGCGCGCGGGGTGGCCACGCCCGCCGACGTGTCGGTCGTCGGGTTCGACGACGTCGCCGCCGCGTCGCTCGTGACGCCCGCCCTGACCACCGTCGCCGTGCCCCTGGCCCGCGCCGGACGGGTCGCGGTCGACCTGCTGGCCGGCGGCAGGGTGCCGACGGAACGGGTCGTGCCCGAGCACCGCCGCCTGCCCGTCGAGCTCGTGGTGCGCGCGTCCACCGCGCCGGCGACATCCGTCACCCACGTCCCCCCTGGCACGGCTGCCCCCCTCCCCTCCACCACAGATCCCGAGGTCGCGATCCGATGAGCACCGCCCCGCACCACCCGCTGCTGCCGCTCGCGGCCACCCCCGCGCCCGGCGCGACGGCCGAGCCGCCCCTGCCCGGTGTCGTCGACCTCGCCGACGTCGCGCTGCTGCTGCGCCCGGCCGACGACGTCGCCGTCACGACGCGCCAGGTGCCCGCCGGCACCACCGTGCGCCTGCCCGACGGCGCCGAGGCGACCACCCGCTCGACCCTGCCGCGGGGCCACAAGCTCGCCGTCCGCCCCGTCGCGGCGGGCACGGAGGTGCGCAAGTACGGCCAGTCCATCGGTCGGGCGAAGAAGGACGTCGCGCCGGGCGACCACGTGCACACGCACAACCTGGGCATGGACGACGGCGCCCGCGAGTACGAGTTCGGCACGGCGCGCACCACGCTCCCCGAGCCCACGACGCGCCGCACGTTCCAGGGCTACCGCCGCTCGGACGGCCGCTGGGGCACCCGCAACTACGTCGGCATCCTCACGTCGGTGAACTGCTCGGCCTCGACCGCCCGGATGATCGCGGACCAGTTCCGCGGTCCGGTGCTCGACGCCTATCCCCACGTCGACGGCGTCGTCGCGCTCACGCACGACACCGGCTGCGGCCTGGTCCCGACGTCGGAGGGCGCGCAGGTCACCCTGCGCACGCTGCGCGGGTACGCGTCGCACGCGAACATGGCCGGGCTGCTGGTCGTCGGGCTCGGGTGCGAGATGCTGCCCGCCGCCTCCGTGCTCGACGGTCTGGAGCTGCGCGCGGACCTGCCCGTGCGCACGCTGACGATCCAGGACACCGGCGGCATCCGTGCCACCGTGCGCGCCGGAGTCGCCGCCGTCACCGAGATGCTGCCCACGATCGACGCGCTGCGGCGCGAGGAGGCACCGGCCTCGGAGCTGGTGCTGGGGCTCAACTGCGGCGGCTCCGACGGCTTCTCCGGGATCACGGCCAACCCGGCGCTCGGCCACGCCTCCGACCTGCTCGTCGCGCAGGGCGGCACGTCGATCCTCGCCGAGACGCCCGAGGTGTTCGGCGCGGAGCACCTGCTGCTGCGCCGCGCAGTCTCGCGCGAGGTGGGCCAGCGGCTGCTCGACCGCCTCGACTGGTGGCAGGGCTACGCGGCGGCCGGGGGCGGCACCCTCGACAACAACCCGTCGCCCGGCAACAAGGCGGGCGGACTGACGACCATCCTCGAGAAGTCGCTCGGCGCGGTCGCCAAGGCCGGCACCGCCGACCTCGTCGCCGTGCACGAGTACGCCGAACCCGTCACCGAGCGCGGCATGACCTTCATGGACACCCCCGGGTACGACCCGGTGTCCGTGACCGGCATCGTCGCGGGCGGCGCGAACGTCGTCGTCTTCACGACCGGCCGGGGGTCGGTGCTGGGCTGCAAGCCGTCCCCGTCGATCAAGGTCGCGACCAACTCCGACACCTACCGCCGCATGAGCGAGGACATGGACCTCGACGCCGGCCGGATCGTCGAGACCGGGCTGACCGTCGAGGAGGTGGGCGAGGAGCTGTTCGAGAAGATCCTCGCCGTCGCGTCCGGCGAGCAGACCGTCTCGGAGGAGCTCGACCTGGGGGCCGACGAGTTCGTGCCCTGGCAGCTCGGCGCGGTCACGTGACGCGGCGCTGACCGTCCCGATCCCTCAGGCCTCGATCCCCCGCAGCAGGCGGCGCAGCGCCGCCCACGCCTGGTCGAGGGCGCGGTCGCGGTCGGGCGAGGCGGCCACCCACAGGGCCGCCTCGTTCATGGCCCCGGACAGCAGGGCCGACGTGGCGGGGACCTCGGGGGCGCGCACGCGGCCGGCGTCCGCGAGCTCGCCGAGCACCTCGTCCAGCAGCCGTCCCGAGCTGGCGGCGTCGTCCTCGCGCCAGCGCGCCCACCCGAGCACGGCGGGCCCGTCGACCAGCACGACCTGCCGCGCGTCGTCGGCGACGACCGCCGCGAGGAACGCGCGGCAGCCCGCCTCGAGGCTCTCCCACGGGTCGCTCAGACCGTCGGTCGCGCGCTCGATCTCGGCGCCGACGCCGCGGGTCACGTCCGCGTGCACGGCGGCGAACAGCCCGGCGCGGCTGCCGTAGTGGTGGTAGACGGCGCCGCGGGTGACGCCGCACGCGGCGGCGACCTCCTCGACGGCCACGGCGGCGTACCCCCGCTCCGCGTACAGCCCGCGCGCGGCGGCGAGGATCGAGGCCGCCGTCGCCTCGCTCTCGGCCCTGGATCTCCTCGGCATGGTTGACAGGTTACCGACACCGTGAATGTATATATACGTACACGCCGAATGTATCTGCCCCGGGAGTCGTCATGATCACCAGCCTGTACCCCGTCCTCGCCGTCTCGGACGTCCCGAGCGCCGCGCGCTTCTACGCCGACCTGCTGGGGATGACCCCGACGTTCTCCTCGGACTGGTACGTCAGCCTGCGCTCCGGCGCTGCGGAGCTCGCCGTCGTCGACGCGGACCACGGGACCGTCCCCGAGCGGGCCCGCGGCACGCGAGCGGCGGGCGTGCTCGTCACCGTCGAGGTGGACGACGTCGACGCCGTGCACGCCCGCGTCCTCGCGACGGGCGGGCACGACGTGCTGCTGCCGCTGCGCGACGAGGAGTTCGGCCAGCGGCACTTCATCGTGGCCGGGCCCGACGGCGCGCTCGTCGACGTCGTCACCCCGATCCCGCCCTCGGGGGAGTTCGCCGCCCTCTACGCCGGGGCGGGCGCCGAGGACCCGGGCGCCTAGACCCGCTCGCGCACCCGCGGCAACCCCTCGCCCGTCAGCTGGTCGCAGAACGCCGGCCGGCCCGCCAGCGCCATCACGAGCGCCAGGGTGGTGCCGCGGACCACCGGTCCGTCGCCGTGCGCGAACGGCCCGTCGGTCGCCTCGAGCCGCAGCCCGCGCGCCACGGACCGGCCCGGGACGGTGAAGTCCCTGCCCACGAAGAAGCGGGCCACCGCGGTGGTCGCGGCGAGGGACGGAGTGCGCGGCAGGCCAAGCGGCGTGCGCACGTCCTGGCCGTGCACCACGACCTCGCCCAGCCACGCGGCCGTGTGCCCGCTCGGCGCGACGGTGCTGGTCGTGACGGCACGGAACCGTGCGAGGGTCTCGGCCGGCGTGGCCCCCCGGTGCTCCGCCAGCCGGCGGTCGTTGTGCACGCCGGCGTCGAAGCGCGCCCCGGCGATGCTGCGCAGCCACGCCCACCGGCCGGTGCTCGCGCCCGCCGTGAGGTGGGCGACGACGTCCTGCACGGACCACTCCCCGCACAGCGACGGCGCGGCCCACGCCGCGTCGTCGAGCCCTCCGAGCTCGTCGGCGAGCGCCGCACGTTCCGCGTGGATCATCGACCAGGTCCGGGCGCGCTCGGTGCTCGTCGTCACGTCTCCAGCCAACCACGGGGCACCCACGCCGCGGTTAGGCTCGACGGTGCCCACGACGACGCCGAAGACCTGGAGGACTGCACCCGTGTCGGGTTCGAAGAGTGACGGGGCGCGCGTGGCGTTCCTGGACGTGGACGGCACCTACGCGGACCACGGCACGGTGCCGCCCGCGCACGAGGAGGCCGTGCGCGCCGCACGGCGCGCCGGCCACCGGGTGCTGCTGTGCACGGGCCGCCCGGAGTCGATGCTGCCGCCGTCGCTCCTCGCGGCAGGGTTCGACGGCGTCGTGGCGACGGCGGGGGCGTTCGTCCGGCTCGACGGCGAGGTCGTGGCCGACCTCCGCTTCCCCGACGACCTCGCGACGCGCGTGCGGCACGTGCTCGACGCCCACGACGTCGCGTACCTGCTGGAGGCGCCGGAGGCCGTGTACGGCCCCGTCGGGCTCGACGCCCGGCTCGCGGTCCGCGGGGACGCGGCACCCCACGAGATCCTCGACGTGCTGCGGATGCCCGGCGACCTCGCGGGCGTCCGGTACGCGAAGATCAGCTACTTCGACTCCCGCGTGCCGATCGCGGCGCTGCGCGCCGAGCTCGGCCCCGAGGTCGGCATCCTCCCCTCGTCCTACGCGGACACGGGCGACAACGCCGGGGAGATCCACCTGGCCGGGGTGCACAAGGCCGTCGGGATGGCCGCCGTGATGGAGCACCTGGGGCTCACCGCCGCGCAGGCCGTCGGCGTCGGCGACGGGTACAACGACGTCGAGATGCTCCAGTACGCGGGCACGGCCGTCGCCGTCGAGGGCGCGCCGCAGGCGGTGCTCGCCGAGGCGGACCTCGTCGTGCCGGGCCCGGCACGCGGCGGCGTCGCGGAGGCGTTCGCCCGGCTGGGGCTCACGACCGCCCACGTCTGAGGTCGTCACCGCCCCGCGCCGCAAGGTCGTGTGCCGTCGCGACACGGGAAGGACATGAGGAGCACTGCACCGAGGACCCTGGCGCTCGTCGCACTGGCCACCGCCGTGCTGACGGGCGCGCTCGTGGCGTGCGCGCCGGGCGGGACGCCCGGCGCGCCGCCGTCGGGAGTCCCGTCCCCCACCGCGACGGCGACGCACGGACTGTGGCCCCCGGACGCCGAGGGGATCGAGCAGCCGCGGCCGTTCGAGGTGCGGTACGGCGACCGGGCGCTGCTGCTCCACCCGTTCACCTTCTGCGCCGACCAGGGCTGCGCCGACGGGTTCGACGAGCACCCGCCGGCGGTGGGCGACGCCACCGAGCTGTTCGTGCACGTCCCCCTCGACGGTGACGTCGAGCTCACGGTGACGGAGGTCGAGGGGGACGCGGTCCGCACCGTCGAGGGCGCGGTCGAGGCCTCGGCCGCAGAGCTCGGGGACGGCTGGTGGCGGGTGCGGTTGTCGGGCCCGGCCGGAGAGCACCTGATCAGCCTGTTCGCCGGCGGCGACGGGGCCGGCGACATGATCGCCGAGGTGCTCTGGACGGGCGGCGGCTGACCGCGCTCCCCGGGTACGGTGAGGTCGGCGGGCCCTGACGACGCGGTCCGCGTGCCGACCGACGGACGGAGCCCCTGATGGCCGACCTGGACGACCTCACCACGACCCACCTCGACAAGGCCCGCGCGGCCGAGAACGGACGCAGCGCCGAGGTCGTCGTGCACGACGGCCCGCTGCGACAGACGATCCTGGCGCTGGTCGAGGGGATCGAGCTGGGCGAGCACAACTCCCCGCCGGCCGCGTCCGTCCTGGTGCTGCACGGGCGCGTGCGCGTGACCGCGCTCGACGGGGACGACGAGGTGCGCGCCGGGCAGCTGCGGGTGCTGACGCACGAGCGGCACGCCGTCAGCGCGCTCGAGGACTCGGTCTTCCTGCTCACGACGGTCACGAGCATCCCCAAGCCCTGAGGCCCCGTCGTCACCCGTCCCATCTGGTGAGACCCGGGGGTGACGCGAGCAACCGGTTTCTGGCACCCTCGGTCGCGAACGGTGTGAATCGTCTCAACCGGAACGGAGCAATGATGCTGCCGACACTCCGCACGACCGCAGTCACCACCCTCACCGCCGCGGCGGGAGCGCTCTGCGCGCTCGCCCTCGCCGCCCCCGCCCTCGCCGCCGGGGACGCGCCGTCCGCCGCGGCGCCCACGACGCCGACCGCGTCCGCCGACGCGTCCCCCGGCGGCCGGGCGGTGATCAGCACGCCCACCGCCGACGGCAACCGCGTGAGCTGGCGCCTCCTGACGGCCGACCGTGACGACGCCGCGTTCCACGTCTACCGCGACGGCGTCCGGGTGCCCGGGCCGGCCGTCACCGGCGCGACGTCGTTCCTCGACCGCGGCGCCCCCGCCGACGCCCGCTACGCCGTGGTCGCCGTCGGCGACGGAGCGGCGCGCGCCGCGGCCGCACGGTCCGACGACCCGTCCGCCGAGGGAGCCGCCGGACAGGTCGCCGGCGAGTCCCTGACCCTCGCGCCCGTGGCGGGCGCGCAGGCGAGCTCGCTCGACGTCCCGCTCGACGTCCCACCCGCCGGCAGCGGCTACACCTACTCCGCGAACGACGCCTCGGTGGGCGACCTCGACGGCGACGGCGAGTACGAGATCGTCCTCAAGTGGGACCCGAGCAACGCCAAGGACAACTCGCAGTCCGGCGTCACGGGCAACGTCTACCTCGACGCGTACGAGCTCGACGGCGAACGGCTGTGGCGCGTCGACCTCGGCCGCAACATCCGCGCCGGGGCGCACTACACGCAGTTCCAGGTGTACGACTACGACGGCGACGGTGCCGCGGAGGTCGCGGTGAAGACCGGCGACGGCACCGTCTCCGGCACGGGCCAGGTGATCGGCGACGCCTCCGCCGACCACCGCAACTCGAGCGGCTACGTGCTCAGCGGCCCCGAGTTCCTGTCGGTCTTCCGGGGCACCGACGGCGCCGAGCTCGACACCGTCGACTTCCGCCCCGCCCGCGGCAACGTCGGCGACTGGGGCGACACGTACGGCAACCGGGTGGACCGCTTCCTCGCGGGCACCGCCTACCTCGACGGGTCCCGGCCGAGCATCGTCATGGGGCGCGGCTACTACGCCAAGACCGCCGTGTCCGCGTGGGACTTCCGCGACGGCGCGCTCACCCGCCGCTGGACGTTCGACTCGAGCTCGTCGACCAACGGGCCCGACTGGACGGGCCGCGGCAACCACCAGCTGTCGATCGCCGACGTGGACGACGACGGTCGCGACGAGATCCTCTACGGCTCGATGGCGATCGACGACAACGGGTACGGGCTGTGGCAGAACGGCACCCACCACGGCGACGCGTACCACGTGAGCGACCTGGTGCCGTCGAATCCCGGGCTCGAGGTGTTCAAGCCCTCGGAGTCGGGCAGCGACCCGGCGCACTGGGTGGCCGACGCCGCCACCGGCAGGATCCTCTCCAGCGCGCCGGCCGCCGGCTCCGACAACGGCCGCGGCGTGGCCGCGGACATCACCGCCGACAACCCCGGGGCGGAGGTGTGGTCGTCCAAGGTCTCCGGCCTGCGCAGCGCGACGGACGGCTCCGAGGTGGGTCGTAAGCCCGGCTCCACCAACTTCGTGATCTGGTGGGACGGCGACGGGCAGCGCGAGCTGCTGGACGACACCCACATCGACAAGTACGGCGCGAGCGGCGACACCCGCCTCCTCACGGGCGAGGGGGTCGCGTCGAACAACGGCACCAAGGCGACGCCGGCGCTCCAGGCCGACATCCTCGGCGACTGGCGCGAGGAGGTCGTCTTCCGCACGACCGACTCCAGCGCGCTGCGGATCTACTCCACGGACATCCCGACCGACATCGCCCACCCGTCCCTCATGGAGGACCGGCAGTACCGGCTGGCCGTCGCGTGGCAGAACACGGCGTACAACCAGCCGCCGCACCCCAGCTTCGCCACGGTGGACTGACGCGGTGACCGGTCGGCCCGCGCCAGGCCTCAGCCCTGGCG
>NZ_JBHTVC010000031.1:0-53959 GCF_042793275.1 Isoptericola sp. NPDC056578 | reverse complement strand
CGTTCTGACGCGTCAGAACGTGCGCAACCGCATGTTCGGCCGGGCGGGACGGTCAGGCGGAGGCGCCCTCCGGCGCCGGTGTGCCGTCGGGCAGGGCGTGCCGGCGGTCGTCACGCATGAGGACGCTCGCGACGATCGTCACCACGACCACGACGACGCCCATGACGATGTACGAGTGGCCGAAGCCGATCGTGTCGTACGCGGCGCCGAACGCCCACGAGAAGATGACGATGCCGATCTGCTTGGCCATGTTGAAGCCGAGCATGTAGGCCGTGGCCGAGATCCGGACGTCGAACATGCGAGTCAGGTACTTCATCACCGAGATCAGCATGAGCGGCATCTCGATCGCGGCGAGCAGCCGCCAGACGACCAGCATCTCGGTGGAGGTGAAGAACGCCGAGCCGAGCACGCGCACGACGAGGACCAGGCCGAACAGGAGGAGGCCGTTCTTGGCGCCGATCCGGTTGATGAGGAACGGCGTCGCGATCATGACGACCGCCTCGAGCAGGATCTGCACGAACACCACGCGGGAGAACAGCACCTGCGAGTCGATGCCGCCGGTGACGAACTGCGCGAAGTAGTTGGGGAACTGCTGGTCGAACACGTCGTAGAGGGCCGCCGTACCGAACATCAGCACCATGAAGCCGACGAACGACCGGTTCGTGAGGAGCTCCCTGACGGTGGCGAGGGAGACCTTGGTGCGGGCGCCTCCGTCGGCGTCGCCGCTCACCGCCGCGTACCCGGGCTCACCCGGCTTGGGGGTGCGCGCCACGAAGAGGAGCACCCCGAGGACGATCGCGGAGAAGGTCCCGGCCCACCAGATGTTGTCGGGGTTCGAGGCCCAGATGAACCCGCCGACGAGGGACGCGGTGGCGCCGGCGACCGACCCGAACAGGCGCACGTGCCCGTACTCGAAGCCGTTAGCCCGCGCGTTGCGCTCGTTGAAGGTCTCGACGATGCCGACGCCCGCGTTGAGCGTCAGCGACAGGAAGATGCCGCCGACGACGGCGCCGAGCACCTGGTTCGCGTTGACGATCGGCGTGAACACGAACGCGAAGAACGGCCCCATCATCGCGCCGACCAGGACGACGAAGGCGAAGAGGTTCTTGCGGAAGCCGAGCTTGTCCTGGATGAAGCCGTAGAACGGCTGCAGGCAGAACGCCGTGAACGCCATCACCGAGTTCAGCAGACCGATGTTGCCGTGCGACATCCCGGCCTCGGTCTCCAGCCAGCGGCTGAGGAACGTGAAGGCGAGCTGCCAGATCGCGAAGTAGAAGAAGAACAGTCCGCCGAAGTTCCAGAACGCGGGCTTGCGCAGCGAGTCCCGGGCGCGGGGCTTGGTGGCGCCGTCGGGGGTCGCGGTGGTGGTGCTCATCAGAAGGCTCCGTCGGCGGGGAGGACCTCGGTCGAGGTCGGGGTGGGGCGGGTGTCGGGCACCGGCGTGCCCCACACGGGGTTGCCGTCGGCGTCGAAGGGCAGCACCTGCGCGCGGGCGTGGCGGTTCGGGTCCCACAGCGGGTCGCCGGAGATCTCGGTGTAGGTGCGCGCGTGGTAGACGAGGACGGCGTCGCCGTCGGGCGTCTCGGTGAACGAGTTGTGGCCGGGGCCGTACTGGCCCACGGACGGGTCGCTGACGAACACGGGCTCGGTGCCCTTGGTCCACGACGCCGGGTCGAGGAGGTCGGCGCCCGAGTCCGCGGTGAGGAGGCCCATCGCATAGTCGATGCCGGTGGCGGCGCCGGAGTAGGTGAGGAAGACGCGGCCGTTCCGGACGAGGACGGACGGGCCCTCGTTGACCCAGAAGCCCTTGGTCTCCCAGTCGAACTCGGGGCGCGTCAGCTCGACCGCCGGGGTGGCGAGCGTCCACGGGTTCGCCATGCGGGCGATGTACAGGTTGGAGTGGCCGCGGACCGTGAGGTCCTGCTGCGCCCAGACGAGGTACTGCTCGCCGTCCGTCACGAAGCTCGTGGCGTCCAGCGCGAACGACTCCCACCCGGTGTCCACCTGGCCGCGCTCGATCCACTCCCCCTCGAAGGGGTCGTCGGCGGTGTTCTCCAGCACGAAGATGCGGTGGTTGAACGTCTCGTTCTCGCTCGGGGCGTCCACGGTGCCGTGGTCCACGGGGGCGGCGGCGTAGTAGATGTACCAGGCGCCGTGCACCCGGTGGATCTCGGGGGCCCAGATGAGCTGCGACTGCGGGCCGGTGGCGTGCCGCTCCCAGATCGTCACCTCCTCGGCCTTCTGCAGGTCCTCGAGGCGGTCGGCGCGGCGCAGCACGATGCGGTCGTACCGGGGGTGCGAGCCGGTGAAGTAGTAGGTGCCCTCGTGCCGGAGCACGCACGGGTCGGCGCGCTGCAGCACGATCGGGTTGACCGTGACCTGGTCCGTCAGTTCGGCCTGCATGGTGTCTCGTCCTCCGGTGTCCTGCTCTGGTCCGGCAGCGCGCAGCGGTGCTGCTCCACGGGAGAATGTAAACGATGTAAACCGACCCGCGCTGTGACCTCGGAGACGCCTTTCCCGAGAGCCGCGCCATGACCTGCGCGAAGGTGCCCGCGATGTGACGAGGCCCACCCCGGAGCCGCCCACGGAGCAGGACGGCGGGAGCCTCAGGGCGTGACGACGAGCCCCAGCGACTCGGCGAGGACGACCGCCTGGGCCGGGTCGACGACGGCGCCGGTCAGCCGGGCCGCGCGCGGGTCCAGCGCCGACAGGTCGGTGCCGCGCAGCACCGCCCCGCGCAGGTCGACGTCGGCCAGCTCCGCGCCCGACAGGTCCACGCCGATCACCGTGGCCCCGGACAGCCGCGCCCCGTCGAGGTCGGCCTCGCGCATCCGCAGGCCCTCGAGGTGGACGCCGTCCATCGCCGCCCGGCGCAGCGTGACGAAGGACCAGTCCCCGCGCTCCGCCCGCAGCAGGTCGAAGCGGCAGTCGTCGAAGCGGGAGCCCACGAGCTTGCAGCCCTCGAACGACGCGTCGAACAGGTTGGTGCGGCCGAACGTGCACCCCGTGAACGCGGACTCCCGCCACGCCGACGCGTTGAACCGCGCCCCGCGGAACGTGCACTCCTCGAAGGTGGCGCCGGTGGCCGTCACCTCCGTGAGGTCGACCTCCACGAGCTCCACCCGCTCGAACGTGCGGCCGGAGAGGTCCCGGCCGTACCAGTCCTCACCCCGCACGGTGCTCCCCGGTTCGATCGTGTCCGGGACGGTCCTCCGCTCGACGTCGCTCATCCCCGAACGCTAGCCCGACCCGACGACACCGGCCCCGCCCTCGGTGCGGCGCCCCGCGCCCACGCCGAGGCGTAACCCGACCGCGGACAGATGGCGACATCCCGGGCATCGCTCTGTCACGCGGACTACCTCGCGGGATCTCGCGCTACCTCGGCCTGGTCCGGACTACCTCGCGGGATCTCGCGCTACCTCGGCAGGTCGGGCACGACCTCGGCGGAGCGGGTGACACTGGACCCGTGCCCGACACGACGACGCCCCGAGGGCTGATCCTGACGCCCGGCGCGGGCGCGAGCCGCGACCACCACACGCTCGTGGCGGTGGAGCGGCGGCTGGCCGCGCTCGACCCGCCGCTGCCCACCGAACGCGTGGACTTCCCGTACCGGCTGGCGGGCAAGCGGATGCCCGACCGGCCGCCGGTCGCCGTCGCGCACCTGCGCGACGAGGCGGCGCGGTTCGCCGGGTCGCTCGGCGTCGGGACCGACGCGCTGCTGCTGGGCGGCCGGTCGTACGGCGGACGGATGTGCTCGATGGCGGTGGCCGAGGGCCTGCCCGCGGCGGGCCTGGTGCTGCTCAGCTACCCGCTGCACCCGCCGGGCAAGCCCGAGAGGCTGCGGGTCGAGCACTTCCCGCAGCTCGACGTCCCCGTGCTGTTCGTCTCGGGCGACCGTGACCCCTTCGGCAGCCCGGACGAACTGGCCGAGCACGCGGCGTCGATCCCCGGCCCGGTCACGACGATCACGCTGCCCGGCGCGCACGACGTGCGCGGCAAGGACGACGACGTCGCGGCCGCCGTCGCGGACTGGGCGCGCACGCTCTGACCTCTCCCGCGCGCCCGCATGTCCACCGATGCGCGCTTTTGTCCGCTCGCGCTCGGCACGACCGTCCGCCTGCCAGCATCTGTCCCGTCACGACCGTCGTCCGACGGCACATGTGTGCAAGGAGGCCCTCATGTCCACGAGAAAGCTCCGACGCTCCGGCGTCGCGTTCCTCGCCGTCGGCGCCGTCGCCGCGCTCGGCGCCTGCAGCGGCGGCGACGCCTCGGGCGGCGGCGACGAGGACGTCACCCTCACGTTCGCGTGGTGGGGCGACGCGTCGCGCGCCGAGCGGTACGAGAAGGCGATCGACCTGTACGAGGAGAAGAACCCGCACGTCACCATCCAGTCGTCCTACGCGTCGTTCGCCGACTACTGGACGTCCCGGAACACGGAGGCCGCGAGCGGCAGCCTGCCCGACGTGTTCCAGATGGACGTCTCGTACCTGTCGCAGTACGGCGGCACCGGGCAGATCGCCGCGCTCGACGAGTTCGCCGCGGACGGCACGATCGACATCTCGACGTTCCCGGAGAACGTCATGCCGGCCGCGAAGGTGGACGGCAGGCTGGTCGGCATCCCGACCAGCACGGGCGGCATCGCGAACTTCTTCAGCACGGGTCTCCTGAAGGACCTCGGGGTCGACGTGCCCGACGGCGACCTCACCTGGGACGCGTACGACGCCGTCCTGTCCCAGGTCGGCAAGGCCGGCGCGGACCACGACCCGAAGGTGAGCGGGTCGACGCAGTACACGCAGATCTGGACGGTCTTCGAGATCTGGCTCGCGCAGCAGGGCAAGTCGCTCTACACCGCGGACGGCGCGCTCGGCTTCACGGAGGCCGACCTCACCGCGTGGTGGGAGCGCGCGACGCCGCTGTTCGACGACGACGGGTTCATCGACCCCAAGCGGCAGGAGCAGCTCAACGGCGCGGACGTGCTGGGGTCGGGCGTCACGGCGAGCGAGCTGAGCTTCTACAACTTCCTGGTGCGCTTCTCGGAGGGCAGCGCGGGCGGCGAGTTCGCGATGACGCTGCCGCCGGCCGACGATCCCGGCAACCGGGGCCTGTACCTCAAGCCGTCGCTGGAGCTGTCCATGTCGGCGAACTCGGAGCACCCCGAGGAGGCGGCGAAGTTCATCGACTTCATCGCCAACGACCCCGAGGTGAGCAAGGAGTTCGGCCTCTCGCGCGGCGCCCCGATCTCCCAGCCCGCGCTCGACGCCCTCGAGCCGGAGGGCCTCGACAAGCAGATCCTCGAGTACTGGGAGCAGCTGTCCGAGGTGGCCGGCGACACTCCCCCGCCGCCGCCCGAGGGCGCCGGCGCCGTGGAGGTCGAGTTCACCCGCATCGCGCAGGACATCGGCTTCGGCACCACCGGCCTCGACGACGGCGTCAAGGAGTTCTTCTCCATCGCCCCGGGGATGCTGGGCTGACGCCCCGGACCCGCACCGGGCGTGCCGGCTCGATCCTCGCACCGCGGTGCTGAGGATCAGGTCGGCACGCTCGACCCGTCCGGTCAGCGGCCGCCCGCCGGCGTCGCCGGGTACTCGGCGGGCTTCTTGCCCAGCTCGACGGCGAGCTCGTGCCGGCCCGCGAGGATGTCGGCCCGCTCCTCGTCGCGCTGGCGCAGGGCGTCCGCCTGCAGCTCGGGCGAGAGGTGGTCCCAGTACAGGGTGCCGTCGAGGTGCTGCGCCTCGTGGATGAAGGCGCGGGCCAGGAACCCGCGGCCGGAGAGCTGCACCGGGCCTCCGTGCTGGTCGACGCCCCGCACGGTGGCGGCACCGGGCCGCTCCAGCGGCTCGTACGCGCCGGGCACCGACAGGCACCCCTCGTCCTCGGTCTCCGGCTCGGCGTCGTGGTCCATCTCGAGCACGGGGTTGACGACGTGCCCCACGTGCCGGTCGCCGCGCTCGTCGGTGACGTCGTAGACGAACAGGCGGATCCCGACACCGACCTGCGGCGCCGCCAGCCCCACGCCCTCGGCGTTCTCCATCGTGGCGAACATGTCGTCGACCAGGCGCGCGAGCTCCGGCGTGGAGAACGTCTCGACGGTCGCGGCGGGGGTGTGCAGCACCGGCTCGCCGATCTCCGTGATCCGCAGCACGCGGCCGCGCGCCGCCTCCGGCGCCTGGGCCGGGTACGGGTCGGCGGGCTCCCCCAGCAGGTACGTGGTGGGCCGACGTCGTCCGAAGCTCCAAGCCATGCGCCGAGCCTATTTCAGGACGACGGGGACCCGCGCCCAGCCGCCGACGGGCGGCGCCTCGCGCACCGGCGCCTCGTCGTCGGCGGGCAGGATCCGTTCGGTGCCGGCCAGCAGCTCGGAGACCGCGACGCGCAGCTCCATCAGGGTGAGCGCCCTGCCGGGGCAGACGTGCGGCCCGACGCCGAACACGAGGTTCGCGGCGGCGTTCTCCTCGGGGCGGAACGCGTCCGGGTCGCCGAAGACCTCCGGGTCGCGGTTCGCGGCCGTCCAGCTCAGCAGCACCCGGTCGCCGGCCGGGACGGTGCGGCCGCCGATCTCCACGTCGCGGGTGGCGCGCCGCCGGTTCGACACGAACGGGTCGTCGATGCGCAGCACCTCCTCGATGGCGGCCTCGATCGCGGCGTGCTCGCCGCGAGCGACGCGCTCGCGGGTGACGTCCTGCCGGTCGGGGTGGGTGGCGAGCCGGTGCACGACCACCCCGAGGCACGCCGCCAGGGACCCCAGGTCGCCGGCCGTCCAGTTCCGCAGGATCGAGACGACCTCGGCGTCCGTGAGCGGGCGGCCGTCGACCGTCTCGTGCAGCAGCCTCGTGGTGACGTCGTCGGGCGCGGCGTCCCCGGCCTCGCGCCGCTCGCGCACCAGCGACCCCACGAGCTCGTCGAACCGCGCGGCGACGGCCGCCGTGCGCGTCAGGTCGCCGGAGCGGGTGGCGTCGTGGTTGTCCGCCATCCACGCGACGAGCGCCCCCTCCAGCTCGGCCGGCCAGCCGAGCCACGTCGTCTGGGTGCGCACCGCGAACGGGGCGCCGAGGTCCGCGATGGCGCCGACCGTGCGCCCGCGCGGCAGCGCGGCGACGATCGCCGCCGCGTGCGCGCGGCACTGCTCCTCCTGCTCGGCGACGGCGGCGTCCGTGAGGTAGCGGTCGACGACGGCCCGGTACGCCGCGTGCTCCGCGCCGTCGAGCGAATTGGGGATCGCCCGGTGCCGGCCGGCCGCGCTGGAGAACGTCTCCGGGTCGGTCGCGGCGGCGACCACGTCCGCGTGCCGCAGCAGCGTCCACGTGCCGAGCCCGTCGTGGTCCACGGGGCACACCCCGCGGCGGGCGTCGAGGTGGGCGCGCAGATCGGCGGGGCCCGTGGCCCCCGCGTGGGCGTCGGTCGTCATGGCCCCACCGTAGGGGCGGGCGTCTCGTGGTTCTCCCCGAGCCGTGTCATACCGCAGGGGGACCCCCGCCGGCGCGGAATCCGCTCGTGGTCCGACGCGGCGGGCCCGCCGACGCGGGCACCTTGGGTGTCATGACACCTCTGCTGAGCGCGCGTGGACTGACGATGCAGTACCCCGGCGGGGTCACGCCCGCCCTGGACGCCGTGGACCTCGACATCGCCGCCGGCGAGTCGGTGGCGATCATGGGCGCGTCCGGCTCCGGCAAGACGACGCTGCTGCACTGCCTCGCGGGCATCCTGCGTCCCACGGCCGGGTCGGTCACCTTCGCGTCGGGGCAGGGGCCGGTGCGCGTCGAGGCGCTCGACGACGCGGCCCGGTCGCGGCTGCGGCGCGAGGAGCTCGGCTTCGTGTTCCAGCAGGGCCTGCTGCTCGACGAGCTGACCGCGCTCGAGAACGTCGCCGTGGCCCGGATGCTCGGCGGGGTGCCGCGCGGGCAGGCCGAGGCGGAGGCCGCGCAGTGGCTGCAGTACCTGGGCGTCGCCGGGCTCGAGCAGCGGCGGCTCGGCGAGCTGTCCGGCGGGCAGGCGCAGCGCGTCGCGATCGCTCGTGCCCAGGTCACGGGTGCCCGGCTGATCTTCGCCGACGAGCCCACCGGCGCCCTGGACTCCGCCACGTCCGTCGAGGTGCTGGACCTGCTGCTCTCCGCCACCACGCAGGGCCGCACGCTCGTCGTCGTCACGCACGACGCCGACGTCGCGCGCCGCTGCGCCCGCACCGTCGTCCTGCGCGACGGCCGCGTGGTCTCGGACACCGCCGCCCCCGCGGCGGCCGCCGACGCCGCCGAGGTGTCGCGATGACCGCCACCGCCCCGGCGCCCGCGCCGTCCGCCGTCCCGGGCGCGCGCCCCGCGGGCGCGCTCGCCACCGCCGTCCACCTCGCCCCGCTGTTCCGGCGGCGGCGCGACGACGACCGCCTGGCCACCGCCCTGCCCGTGGCGAGCTTCGCGGTGGTCACCGCCCTGCTGCTCGTGGTGCTGGGCGGCGCGCAGGCCTTCTTCGGCTGGGACGACGACCTGGCCTCCACCTACGAGACGCTCGCCGTCATCGCCGTGGTGCTGCTGCTCGTGCCCCTCGCCACGGTGGGCGCGTCCGCCGCGCGCCTCGCCGCCCGACGGCGCGACGAGCGGCTCGCGTCCCTGCGCCTGCTCGGCGCGACCACCGGCACGATCACGGCGCTCACGGTGCTCGAGGCGGCCGTGACGGCGCTGGTCGGGGCCGCCCTCGGCGTCGTGCTCTACGCGGTCCTCGCGCCGCTCGTGGGCCTGCTGCACTTCCGCGGCGAGGCGCTGGGCGCCCAGATGTGGGTGCCGTGGTGGTGGCTGCCGCTCGCGGTGCTCGGCGTCGCGCTGCTCGCCGCCGCGAGCGCCGTCGTCGGGCTGCGTGCCGTCGTCGTGACGCCGCTGGGCGTGCGCACACGCCAGCGCCCGGGCACCGCGCACTGGGTCCGGGTCGTGATCGCCGTCGGCGTGCTCGTCGTCGGGCTCGGCCTCATGCAGGTGCTGGGGGTGCTCGGGGAGCTGGGCGGCATCGTCGCGATCGTCGGCACGCTCGCGGCGATCTTCGGCGGCATGCTGCTCGCCCTCGACGCCCTGGGCCCGTGGTTCGTGCGTGTGCGGGCGCGACGCCAGGCGCGCAAGGCGCAGACGGTGCCGCGGCTGCTGGCCGCGCGCATGGTGCTCGAGGACCCGAAGGCTGCCTGGCGGCAGGTGAGCGGCGTCGCGATGACCAGCTTCGTCGGCGTCTTCGGCGCCGTGGGCCTCGCGATGGCGGACATGACCTCGACCGAGGGCATGGACGCCGACGAGCGGTGGCTCATGCAGGACGTCTCGACCGGCGTCCTCGTCACCGTGGCGGTCTCGTTCCTCATGGTCGCCTGCTCGGTGGGCATCAACCAGGCCGCCTCGACCCTCGACCGCGCGGCGGTGCACGTCTCGCTCGACCGCCTCGGCGTGCCGCGGGACGTGATGAGCGAGGCCTCCCGCCGCGCCGTGATGTCGGCGCTGTGGATGGTGGCCGGCGGGTCGGCGCTGTGCGCCGCCGTGCTGCTCTTCCCCCTCGTCGGGATGGCGATCTTCGTCCAGCCGGTCGCGATCGTCACCGCGCTGGCCGTGTTCGCGCTCGGGTTCCTCGCCGTCCGCGGCGCGGCGGCGCTCAGCGCCCGCCTCGTGCCGGGGATCCTCGCCCGGCCCGAGCGCGCGCTCTGACGCCGCCGGTCAGCCGGCGGAGCCGTCGGTCTTCTTCCCCGTCTCGCGCTCCCACGCGTCGAGCTGCTGGGTGAGGGCCCGCGCCAGCTCGAACACCTGCTGCGGGGGGATGCGCACGCGCGAGACCACCCGCCCCGGCACCACGCGGCCGGTGACCGCTCCCGTGTCGGGGTCGGTCACCGGCTGCGGCGGCTTCGTGGCCGCGACGAAGTCGATGACGAACGACGTCGACGTGTGCCACAGCGACGCGAAGTCCGCCGGGACGCCTCCCTCCAGCTCGGTGGGGACGTCGATCTTGAACTTCACCTCGTTGCTCGCCATGGCCACCACTGTCGCGCTCCTGCGCCCCCACCGCCAGCAGCCCGGCGGTGGGCACGGCGTGCCGGCCGCGCGGTCAGGAGCGCCCACACCGCCAGCCCCACGACGAGGGCCCAGAAGGCAGACCCGACGCCGAGCAGGACGAGGGGGCTCGCCGCCGTGAGGAACGTGGCCGTCGCGGCGACCCGGTGCTGCTCGTCGCGGAGGGCGGCGGACAGGGCGGAGCCGAAGGTGGCGAGCAGCGCGAGGCCGGCGACCGTCTCGAACACCCCCGCCGGGGCCGCCGCGACGAGCGCCGTGACCAGCGGCGACAGGACGGCGAGCACCAGGTAGGCCCAGCCGGCGCTCTGCGTCGCCACCCAGCGGCGCCGGGGGTCGGGGTGCGCCTCGGCCGACGCCGGGAGCGCCGCGGTGATGGCGGCGAGATTGACCGCGTGGCCGCCGGCGAACGCGCCCACCACCGTGCCGGCGCCCGTGACCAGGAGCGTCTCCCGCCACGGCACGGTGTAGCCGAAGGAGGCGAGGACGCTGACCCCCGGGACGTTCTGCGACGCCATCGTCACGACGTACAGCGGGAGGGCGATCCCCACGATCGCGGGCAGCGTGAGCGCGGGCGCCGTCAGGGCGAGGCCCGGCGGCCGCAGCGCGAGCGTCCCGTCCCCCGCGGCGACCGTCCCCAGGACGACGGCGACGGAGAGCACGAACGCCGCCGGGGTGGCCCACCGCGGCGCCAGGCGGGCGAGGAGGAGCCACAGCACGATCACGGGCGCGACGAGCAGCGGCGCGGCCGTGACGGCGACCAGCGGCTGCAGGCACAGGGAGAGCAGCACCCCCGCGAGCATGGCCTGGGCCACGGGCACGGGGATGGCCGCGACGAGCCGGCCGAGCGCGGGCCAGGCCGCGGTGAGCCCGATCAGGGCGCCGCACACCACGAACGCCCCGACGGCGGCGGGCCAGCCGCCGGCGACCCCGCCCGCGCCCACCAGGACGGCGGCGCCGGGGGTGGACCACGCCAGCGTCAGGGGGGCGCGGTGACGGCGGCTGAGCCAGATCATCCCGAGCCCCTGGACGACGCACAGGGCGAGGAGGCCGGACGCCGCCTGGTCCGAGGTGGCCCCCACCGCCCCCAGGCCCGCGACCACGACCGCGAACGAGCTGGTGAAGCCGACCAGGGCGGCGACGATCCCGACGCCGACGGGCTGCGCGAGCGAGCGTTCCACGAACGGAACGGTAGGCCCCGTCGGCGGCGTTCCGCAAACAGAACGCTAGGGTGGCCTCGTGCGATCTGCCGAGCTCTCCGCGCTCATCGGCGAGCGCCTCACCGCCGCCCGTGCCGTCCGAGGGCTCTCCCTCGGCGCCCTCGCCCGCGCCGCCGGGATCGGCAAGGGCTCGCTGTCGGAGATCGAGGCCGGGTCGCGCAACCCGAACCTCGCCACGCTCTACGCCCTCGCCGGCGCCCTCGACGTCCCGATGTCGTGGCTGCTCGCGGAGCAGGCGGGCGCCGAGGTGTCCTCCCCCGGCATCCGCACCCGGCTGCTCGCGGCGACGCAGGCGGACGACGCCACCGTGGAGGTCTACGCCCTGCGGCTCGACCCGGGCACCATGCACCGCTCGGAGGCGCACGGCGCCCATGTCACCGAGCACCTGCTGGTCACGCGGGGCCGGGCCGAGGTCGGACCGCTCGACGCGCCGGCCGAGCTCGCGACCGGCGAGTCGCTGCGGTGGCGCGCGGACTCCCGGCACGGGTACCGCGCCCTCGACGACGCGCCCGCGGAAGCCGTGCTCACCATGTGGTGGCGCCCGATCGACGCAAGGTAGTCATACAGGTTCACGACTTGTATGCTCACCTGACGCCGGGGACGAGCCCGGCCCGGCCGCGACGGCGGCCCGCAGACGCGAGGGAGCGCCATGCCCTACCAGCCCGACGCCATCCGGTCCGTGCAGCTCTCGACGCTCACGCTGCCGCTGGCCACCGCCATCTCCGACGCCAAGGTGTTCACCGGGCGGCAGAAGCCCATGACCGAGGTCGTGTTCCTCGTCGCCGAGATCACCACCGAGCAGGGCCACGCAGGCCTCGGCTTCTCGTACTCCAAGCGCGCGGGCGGGCCGGCCCAGTACGCGCACGCCAAGGAGGTCGCCGACGCGGCGATCGGCGAGGACCCCAACGACATCGCGAAGCTGTACACGAAGCTGCTGTGGGCCGGCGCCTCCGTGGGCCGCTCCGGCGTCGCGACGCAAGCGCTCGCCGCGGTCGACATCGCCCTGTACGACCTCAAGGCCAAGCGCGCCGGCCTGCCGCTGGCCAAGCTGCTCGGCGCGCACCGGGACTCCGTGCGCACCTACAACACCTCCGGCGGCTTCCTGCACGCGAGCATCGACGAGGTCAAGGACCGGGCGTCGCGGTCGCTGGCCGAGGGCATCGGCGGCATCAAGATCAAGGTCGGCCTGCCGGACACCCGCACCGACCTGGCCCGCGTCGAGGCGGTGCGCGCGCACCTCGGCGCCGACGTCCCGCTCATGGTCGACGCCAACCAGCAGTGGGACCGCACCACCGCGCTGCGCATGGGCCGCCGGCTCGAGCCCTACGACCTGGTGTGGATCGAGGAGCCCCTGGACGCCTACGACGCCGAAGGCCACGCGGCCCTCGCCGCCGCCCTGGACACGCCGGTCGCGACCGGCGAGATGCTCGCGTCGGTGGCCGAGCACGAGCGCCTCATCGCCGCCCGGGCCTGCGACATCATCCAGCCCGACGCCCCGCGCGTCGGCGGCATCACGCAGTTCCTGCGGCTGCTCACCCTCGCGGACCAGGCCGGGCTGGACCTCGCGCCGCACTTCGCGATGGAGATCCACCTGCACCTGGCGGCCACGTACCCGCGCGAGCCGTGGGTGGAGCACTTCGACTGGCTCGACCCGCTGTTCGAGGAGCGCCTGGAGACGAAGGACGGCCGGATGCTCGTGCCGGACCGTCCCGGGCTCGGCGTCACCCTCACGGAGCAGGCGCGGGCCTGGACCACGGACAGCGTGCTGGTCGGGTCACGATGAGCGCCGGCCGGGGCGCGACGGCCGGGGTGCGGCGGATGGAAGCATGAGCCCATGCCCCCGACCCTGAGCGGCGCGCTCGTCGCCGCGCTGCGGGCGCGGATCGTCGACGGCGGCATCGCCCCCGGCGAGAAGCTGCCCAGCGAGACCGCGCTCGCCGCCGAGCACCAGGTCAGCCGCACCGTCGTGCGCGAGGCGATCGCCCGCCTGAACCTCGAGGGACTCGTCCACACCCGGCGCGGCAGCGGCAGCTACGCGCTGGCGCCGCCGGCCGGGGAGGGCGACGACGTGCCCCTCGCGCGCTCGCTCGAGGACCGGCTCGACCTGGTCGACTTCCGCCTGGGCGTCGAGACGCAGGCGGCCGCCCTCGCCGCGGAGCGCCGGTCGGACGCCCACCTCGACGCGCTCGCCGCCCGCCTGCGGGACCTCGACGGCGCCCAGGGGCACCCGGCGACGGCGATGCAGCACGACTTCGCGTTCCACCGGCTCGTCGCGGAGGCGGCGCAGAACCGGTACCTCCTGGAGGCGCTGGACCGGCTCGGCCCCCAGATGATCGCGATGCCGCGCGGCCGCCTGGGCTCGCCCGCCACGCCTCCCCCGGGCACGGAGGACGGCACGCCGCGGCGGTTCGCGACCGTCACGCAGGAGCACCAGGCGATCCTCGACGCCCTGGCCGCCCGGGACCCGCTCGCCGCCGCGGCAGCGATGCGCGTGCACCTGGCCGGCTCCCGGCGCCGGCTGCTGGCGGAGTCGGGCGGCCGCTGACCGGCGGCTCAGCCCGCCTGCGCGCCGGCGCTCTCGGGCGCGCGCCCCGCACCGCCCAGCGGCAGGGCGAGGATCGCCAGGTCCAGCCACCGGCCGAACTTCGTGCCGACCTCGGGCAAGCGCCCGACGTGCGCGAACCCGAGCGACTCGTGCAGCCGGACCGACGCGGCGTTGCCCGCCTCGATGTCGGCGAGCATGACGTGGTGCCCGGCGGCACGGGCGCGGGCGACGAGCTCGACCAGCAGCGCCCGGCCCAGCCCACGGCCCTGGTACCCCTCGGCCACGTAGACCGAGTCCTCCACCGTGTGGCGGTAGCCGAACTTCGCGCGCCACTGCGCGTAGGTGGCGTACCCGGCGACCGCGCCGTCGTCGTCGGCCACGAGGATCGGGTTCCCCGCGGCCGCCTGGGCGCCGAACCACCGCTCCCGCTCCGCGCGCGGCACCTCGTCGTCCGTCCAGATCGCGGTCGACGTGCGGATGGCCGCGTTGTGGATCTCCAGGAGGGCATCGAGGTCGGCGTGGACGGCGTCGCGCAGGATCATGCGCATATAGTAGCCATCGTGTTGACTATCGTATTCGCGGGTGGCGCGTGACCGACGACCTCGGCGCCGCCCTCGCCCACACCCTGCAGGCCGCCCGGGCCGACCGCGGGCTGAGCGTCGCCGCGCTCGCCGAGGCGTCGGGCGTCTCGCGCGCGATGATCTCCCGCATCGAGCGCGAGGACGCCCAGCCCACCGCCGCGCTGCTCGGCCGGCTCGCGGCGGCGCTCGGCATGACGCTGTCCGAGCTCGTGGCCCGCGCCGAGGGTGACACGAGGCGGCTGGCCCGCCGGGCGGAGCAGCCGACGTGGACCGACGCGGGGACGGGGTACGTCCGGCGCGCGGTGTCCCCGCCGGCGAGCGCCGCGCTGGAGCTCGTGGAGGTCGAGCTCCCGCCGGGCGCCGAGGTGACCTACCCCGCCGAGTCGTACCGGTTCGTCGACCAGCAGATCTGGGTGCTCGACGGCGCGCTGCGGTTCGTCGAGGGCGAGCAGGTGCACGACCTCGGCCCCGGCGACTGCCTCCAGCTCGGCGCCCCGGCCGACTGCACCTTCGTCAACGCGACGCGGTCGTCGTGCCGCTACCTCGTCGTCCTCGACAAGCTCGCGGCCCCGCGCCCGCGGTGAGCACGGCTACGACGCCGGCTTGACCGCCAGCACGGGGTGCTCGGCCTGCAGCAGGATCCGCTGCGCGACGGAGCCCATGATGAACTTCCCCACCGGGCTGCGACGCCGCAGCCCGATGACGATGAGGGTCGCGTCGTGCCGCTCGGCGAGCTCGAGGATCTCGTCGCTGAAGTCGTCCCGGTGCGTGCCGCGCACCACCCGGGCGGCGACGCCGGCATCGGACGCCGCGGCGAGCACCCGGTCGAGGTCGTCGTCCGTCGCGACCGTCGTCTCGACGAGCGACCCCTCGCGCGCGGAGTTCACGACGAGCAGGTCCTCGCCCCGCAGCCGGGCCTCGGTGATGGCCGCCGTGGCGGCGGCCTCCCCCACCGGGGTGGGGACGTATCCCACGACGATGCTCATACGGACGCTTCCTCTCGGTCGGGGGTCGGCGCCTGCGCGGGCCGACGGCGACGGGCGGACTGCACGAGGGGCCAGACCGCGACGACGACGAACAGGGCGAGCAGCACGGCGGAGATGGGCCGGGAGACGAACCCGGAGGGGTCGCCGCCGAACATCAGCAGCGAGCGCCGCACGCTCTCCTCCAGCAGGGAGCCGAGCACGAAGGCCAGCACCAGCGGGCCGGGCTCGAAGCCGAACTTCTTCATGAGGTAACCGACGGCGCCGAAGACGACGACGAGCAGCACGTCGAAGGCGGAGTTGTTGATCGTGTACGCGCCGATCATCGTGATGAGGGCGGTGATCGGGGCGAGGATCGCGGCCCGCACCCGCAGGATGCGCACGAAGACGCCCACCAGCGGGATCGACATGATCAGCAGCAGGATGTTGCCGACGTACATCGAGTTCACGACGCCCCAGAACAGCTCGGGGTGCTGATCGACGAGCTGCGGGCCGGGCGTGATGCCCTGGATGAGCAGGGCGCCGAACATCAGCGCCATCGTGGCGTTGGCGGGGATGCCGAGGGTGAGCAGCGGGATGAACGAGCTGGTGGCGGCGGCGTTGTTCGCCGTCTCCGGCCCGGCGACGCCCTCGATGGCGCCCTTGCCGAAGCGCGACGGGTCCTTGGCCCGCTTCTTCTCGGCCGCGTAGGCGGCCATCGACGCGATGGTCGCGCCGCCGCCCGGCAGGATGCCGAGGAAGAAGCCCAGCACGGACCCGCGGGTCACGGCGCCGGAGGACTCGCGCAGGTCGGCGCGCGACGGCCAGACGTTCGTCACCTTGCCCGGGGCGTGCACGGCCCGGTGCCGCTCCTCGAGGTTGTAGAGGATCTCCCCGAGCCCGAAGAGGCCCATCGCGACGGGCACGAAGTCGATCCCGTCGGCGAGGTCGAGGCTGCCGAAGGTGAACCGCTCGGTGCCGGTGAACGCGTCGCGGCCCACGGTCGCGAGCAGCAGCCCGATCGCCGCCGCGACGAGGGCCTTGACCCGCGCGCCGGACGCGATCGTCGAGACGAGCAGGATGCCGAGCAGCGCGAGGGCCGCGTACTCGGGCGGCCCGAAGTCGAGGGCGAAGCTCGCGACGACCGGCGCCAGGAAGGTGAGCCCGACGATGGCGACGGTGCCGCCGACGAACGACCCGATGGCGGCGATGCCCAGCGCGGTGCCGGCCTTCCCCTGCCGCGCCAGCGCGTGCCCGTCGAGCACGGTGACCACCGAGCTCGCCTCGCCGGGCAGCCGCAGCAGCACGGAGGTGATGGTGCCGCCGTACTGGGCGCCGTAGAAGATGCCGGCGAGCATGATGATCGCGGTGACGGGCTCGATCCCGTAGGTGAGCGGCAGCAGGATCGCGATCGTCGCGGCCGGGCCGAGGCCGGGCAGCACGCCGATGAGCATCCCGATGAGCACCCCGACGAGGCAGTACAGCAGGTTCGTGGGCTCCAGCACGACCTCGAACCCGGCCATGACGTTCTGCAGGTTGTCCACGTGACGTCTCCTTCAGACGGTCGGGCGGGTCAGAACAGGTGCGGCACGTTGGTGCCGAGCGCGGCCACGAACACGAGGTACAGCGCGACGACGGCGCCCAGCGAGCACACGACCGACGTGCGCCACGACTCGCCGCCGAGGAACCGCATCCACACGAGGCTGAGCAGCAGGGACGGGATCTCGAAGCCGATCACGGGCAGCAGCGCGACGAGGCCGAGCAGCGTCGCGAGCCCGACCAGCGGCATCCACGAGTGGCGCGTGAACCGCTCGCCGTCGCCGCCGGCCCGGCCCACGACGAGCTGCGCCAGCGCGAGCACGACGAGCGCCACGCTCACGACCAGCGGCCACATGCCCGAGCCGGGCTGGGCGGGCGTGCCCACCCCGAGGGCGAGCGCGACCACCACCCCGCCGACGCCGACCGCGAGGGTGACGAGGCCCGCGCCGAGGTTGGCGACCGGGCCGGCCGGGGGCGGGCCGTCGTCGTGCACCTCGGGCTCGGCGGCGGGCTCGGCGGCGACGGCGGGCTCAGGGTTCGGGGGGTGCGGCGCGGTCATCATCGGTCTCCTCCGGCGGGCTCGCCGCTCACTCGGCGAGCGAGATGTCGTACTCCGCGGTCAGGTCCTGGTACTTCTCGGCGAGCGCCGTCCACTCCTCGACGACCTCCTCGCCGCTGATCTCGTGCGGCGTGAGCAGGTTGTTCTCGTTGAACGACGTGTACGCGTCCTCGGCCACGGCGGCGTCCACGGACTCCACGAGCCGCGCCTTGACGTCCTCCGGCAGCCCCTTGGGCGCGGCCAGCGCCCGGTACTGCGACACGGGCACGTCGTAGCCCTCCTCGACGGCGGTGGGCACGTCGGGCAGGAACTGGTTGCGCTCGGCGGAGAACGCGAGCAGCGGCACCACGTTCCCGGCGTCGAGCTGCGGCTTGGCCTCGCCGAGCTGGATGGTCGCGACCTGCACCTGGTCGCCGACGACGGCGGTGAGGGCGGGCGAGCCGGAGTCGAACGGCACGCTCGTCCCCTCGATCTCGGCCTGGGCGAAGAGCACCGCCTGGGCGAGCTGCGAGCCCGTGCCGACGCCCGTCGTGCCGTAGGTGACCTTGCCGGACGCCGCCTGGAGGTCGTCCAGGCTCTCGAAGCCCGACTTCTTGCTCGCGACCAGCACGTAGTCGTCCTGCGAGAGCCCCTTGAGGACGTCGACGTCGTCGAGCGAGACGGCCTCGTCCTCCGAGACCGCGAGCGGCGTGATGGTGATGAGCGACGCGTTGAGCAGCACGAGGTTCGAGCCGTCGGCCGGCTTGCCCGCCACCTCCTGCGTGGCGACGGCGCCGTTCGCGCCGGCCCGGTTCACGACGGGCACCGAGACGCCGAGGTCGGTGGCCATGCCGTCCGCGAGCGCCCGGGCGATGAGGTCGGTGGAGCCGCCGGCGTCCTGCCCGACGGTGAGGGTCACGGGGCGGGAGGGGAAGTCCGACGACCCCCCGGCGCCGCCCGATCCCCCGGCGACGTTGCCGCCGCAGGCGGCGAGGGTGAGCGCGGCGACCGCGGCGGTGGCACCGGCGACGGCACGGCGGTGGGCAAGTCTCATCACAGCTCTCCTCGTTGAGATCTCGATCGAGCGGCGCGAGCGTCGTCGCCGCGTCAAGTCCGGTCGGGCGACGACTCTAGGGAGCCATACGATGCCTGTCTAAGCCTCAATCTGCATGGCTTGATCCAATGAAGGCATCAAGGAGACCCGGGATGAGCACCGCGTACACCCTCGACCAGGTCCGCTGCTTCGTGGCCGTGGCGGAGGAGCTGCACTTCGGCCGCGCCGCCGAGCGCCTGAGCATGACGCAGCCCCCGCTGAGCCGGCAGGTGCAGAAGCTCGAGCACGCCGTCGGCGTGGCGCTGCTGGAGCGGGACAACCGGCACGTGGAGCTCACCACCGCCGGCGCGGTCTTCCTCGTCGAGGCGCGCCGGCTGCTGACGTCTGCCGACGCCGCGCCCGCCCTCGCCCGCCGGATCGCGGCCGGCCGCGCGGGCGTGCTGCGGCTCGGGTTCACCGCGGCGACGGGCTTCAGCCTGCTCGGCACGCTGGTGCAGGAGATCGCCGAGGTCATGCCCGACGTCGACCTCGACCTGCAGGAGCTGGTGACGGTCGAGCAGCTCGAGGCCATCCGGCGCGGGGAGCTCGACCTCGCCCTGGGCCGCCCGCCCTTCGACGACCCGCGGCTCGACTCGCACCTGCTCCTGTCGGAGGACCTCGTCCTGGTGGTGCCCGAGGGACATCCCCTCGCGACGCTGCGCAGGCCGGTCGGGACGGCGGACCTGCGCGACGTCCCGCTCATCGGCCACCACCCGACGAAGGCGCGGTACTTCTACGACATGGTCGTGCGGTACGTGGACGTGGAGCACGCGAACGTGGTGCACGTCGTGAGCCAGATCCTCACCATGTGCTCGCTGGTCGGCGCCGGGCGCGGCGTCGCCTTCGTGCCCGAGTCCGCCCGGCTGCTCGGCCTGACCGGCGTCCGCTTCTGCGACCTGGCCGACGTGCCGCACGCCGTCGTCGAGCTGCACGCCCTCTGGGACCGGGGCTCCAAGAACCCCGCGCTGCACGAGCTCGTGCGCCACCTCCGCGCGGTGCACGACTGATCCGCACCCAGGAGGGCGATACCCGCACAGCATGAACCGATGCCATTCCGGGCTTGGACAGGCATCATGAGCGCTTCTTAGGTTGTCCGACGAACTGTCACCGCCGACGTCTGTCACCAGGAGGGGCCATCGTGGCCACGTACTCACCCTCGGAGCTCGCCGCCACCCTCAAGGAGGGCCTGCTCTCGTTCCCCGTCACCCCGTTCACCGCGGACGGCGAGGTCGACGGCGCCCGGTACGCCGAGCACATCGCGTGGCAGACGAGCTTCGGGATCGGCGGGCTCTTCGCCGCCGGGGGCACGGGCGAGGGCTTCAGCCTCACGCCGGGCGAGACCGCGCGCGTGGTGGCGCTCGCCGTCGAGGCCGCCGACGGTGCCACCCCCGTGCTCGGCAGCGCCGCCGGCAACACGGCCCAGGCTGTCGAGAACGCGCGGGCGGCCGAGGTGGCGGGCGCCGAGGGCGTCCTGCTGCTGCCCCCGTACCTCACCGACTGCGACCAGGACGGCCTGCTCGAGCACGCCTCCGCGGTGTGCGCCGCGACGAGCGTCGGCGTCATCGTCTACAACCGCGCCAACGCCGTGTACTCCGCGCAGACGGTCGCCCGGCTGGCCGAGCGGCACCCGAACTTCATCGGCTTCAAGGACGCCCTCGGCGACATCGAGCAGCTCACGCGCGTGGTCGCCACCAACGGCGACCGTCTTTTCTACCTCGGCGGCCTGCCCACCGCGGAGACGTTCGCGCTGCCGCTGCTGCAGCTCGGCATGAGCACCTACTCGTCGGCGATGTACAACTTCGTGCCCGAGTTCGCGCTCGAGTTCTACCGCGACGTGCGGAACCTCGACCGCGCCGCCGTCACCGAGAAGCTCACCCGGTTCGTGCTGCCCTACCTCGACATCCGCGACCGGGCCAAGGGGTACGGCGTCTCGATCGTCAAGGGCGGTCTGCGGGCCGTCGGGCGCGACCTCGGCGGCGTCCGGCCCCCGCTGCAGGACCTCACCGAGCGCGACGTCGACGACCTGCGCGCCCTCGTCGACGCCGCCGGCGTCCGCCCGGCCGACGTCGCCCTCACCCGCTGACCCGAGGACCGGCCACCCGCACCCACCCGCGCACCCACCCGCGCACCGACCTGCGCACCCAGGAGGGAACCCCATGACCGTCACCGCCGTCCTCGCCGGGCACTCGATCGTCGCCGGAGAGCCGCTGGTCGGCGCCGCCGGCACGGCCGTCGCCCACGACCCCGCCACCGACGAGGCGCTCGAGCCCGCCTACTCGCTCCTCTCCGTCGACCAGCTCGCGCACGCCACGGCCGCCGCGGAGGAGGCCTTCGCGTCCTTCTCCGCGCTGGCCCCCGAGCCGCACGCCCGCTTCCTCGAGCGCGTCGCCGCGAACCTCGAGGCCGCCGGGACCGCGATCGTCGCGCGGGCGATGCGGGAGACCGGCCTGCCCGAGGCCCGGCTGACGGGCGAGCTCGCCCGTACCACGGGGCAGCTACGCCTGTTCGCCGCCGTCGTGCGCCAGGGCGACCACCGCGGCGTCCGTGTCGACCCCGCCCTGCCCGACCGCACCCCGCTCCCCCGCGCGGACCTCCGCCAGCGGAAGGTCCCCGTCGGCCCCGTCGCCGTGTTCGGCGCCAGCAACTTCCCGCTCGCGTTCTCGGTGGCCGGCGGCGACACCGCCTCGGCGCTGGCCGCCGGCTGCCCCGTGGTCGTCAAGGCGCACGGCGCGCACCCGGGCACCGGCGAGCTGGTGGGCCGCGCCGTGGCCGACGCCGTCGCTGCCGAGGGCCTGCACCCCGGCGTCTTCTCCGTCGTCTACGGCCCCGGCGCGCGCGTCGGGCAGGCGCTGGTGGGCGACCCCGTGATCCAGGCGGTCGGGTTCACCGGCTCCCGCTCCGGCGGGCTCGCGCTGGTGGCCGCGGCCGCCGCCCGCCGCGTGCCGATCCCGGTGTTCGCGGAGATGAGCTCGGTCAACCCGGTGATCGTGCTGCCGGGCGCCCTGGACCCGGACGACGGGGGCGACGCCGACGCGCTCGCCGCGGCGTACCTGGCGTCGGTGACCGGGTCGTCCGGCCAGCTGTGCACCGCCCCGGGGATCGTGCTCGTGCCGCGCTCGGCGCACGGCGACGCGTTCGTCGACGCCGTCCGCCGCACCGCCGAGGCCACCACCGGGCAGACCATGCTCACCGCCGGCATCGCCCGGGCGTGGCACGACGGCGTGGACGCCCTCGCCGCGCAGGACGGCGTCGCCCTCGCCGGCACCGGGACGCCCGGCGCCGCGCGCAACGCGCCCGCGCCGTCGGTCTTCGTCGCCGACGTCGCCACCTTCCTCGCCAACCCGGTGCTGGAGGAGGAGATCTTCGGCGCCGCCTCGCTCGTGGTGCGCTACGCCGACGACGACGAGCTCCTCGCCGCCGTGGGCCGCCTCGAGGGGCAGCTCACCGCCACGCTGCACCTCAGGGAGTCCGACCGCGCCACGGCCGCCCGCCTGCTGCCCGCGCTGGAGCGCAAGGCCGGCCGCATCCTGGCCAACGGCTGGCCGACCGGCGTCGAGGTGGGCCACGCGATGGTGCACGGCGGCCCCTTCCCCGCGACGTCGGACGGGCGCACGACGTCCGTCGGGACGCTGGCGATCGAGCGGTTCCTGCGGCCCGTCGCCTACCAGGACCTGCCCGAGTTCCTGCTGCCCGAGCCGGTGCGGCCGGACAACCCGTGGCACCTCACCCGGCGCGTGGACGGCGTGCTCCGGCCCGCGGCCGGCGCGGAGGGTGCCCGGTGAGCGCCCCGACCGTCGCCCGCGTGCGGGTCGTGCCCGTCGCGGGGCACGACTCCATGCTGCTCAACCTCTCCGGCGCGCACGCGCCGTTCTTCACCCGCAACGTCGTGCTCGTCGAGGACTCCGAGGGCCGCACCGGGCTCGGCGAGGTGCCGGGCGGGGAGAAGATCCGCGCGACGGTCGAGGAGGCCGCGGCCCTCGTCGTCGGGCAGCCCGTCGCGCGGTTCCGGTCCGTGCTGCGGGGCGTCGCGGCCCGGTTCGCCGGCCGGGACGCGGGCGGGCGCGGCAACCAGACGTTCGACCTGCGCACCACCGTGCACGCCGTGACCGGGCTCGAGTCCGCGCTGCTCGACCTGCACGGGCAGGCCCTCGGCGTCCCGGTGGCTGAGCTGCTCGGCGAGGGGCAGCAGCGCGACGCCGTCCCGATGCTCGGCTACCTGTTCTACGTCGGCGACCCGGACGCCACCGACCTGCCCTACCTGCGCGAGCCCGACGGCCCGGACGCCTGGTCCCGGCTGCGCCGCGAGGCCGCCATGGCCCCCGACGCCGTCGTCCGCCTCGCCGAGGCCGCGCGGGAGCGGTACGGCTTCCGCGACTTCAAGCTCAAGGGCGGCGTGCAGGCCGGCGACGCCGAGGTCGACGCCGTCGTCGCGCTCAAGGAACGCTTCCCCGACGCCCGGATCACGCTCGACCCGAACGGCGGCTGGCTCCTGGACGACGCCGTCCGGCTCGGACGACGGATGCGGGGCGTCGTCGCCTACGCCGAGGACCCGTGCGGCGCCGAAGGGCGGTTCTCCGGCCGCGAGGTGATGGCCGAGTTCCGCCGCGCCACCGGGCTGCCGACGGCGACCAACATGATCGCCACCGACTGGCGCGAGCTCGGGCACGCGATCCGGTCGGACGCCGTCGACATCCCGCTCGCCGACCCGCACTTCTGGACGATGGCGGGCTCCGTGCGCGTCGCGCAGCTGTGCCACGAGCTCGGCCTCACCTGGGGCTCGCACTCCAACAACCACTTCGACGTCTCGCTCGCCATGTTCACGCACGTGGGCGCCGCCGCCCCCGGCGAGATCACCGCGCTCGACACGCACTGGATCTGGCAGGACGGCCAGGGGCTCACCCGCCGCCCGCTCGAGATCTCGGGCGGCGAGATCCGGGTGCCGACCGCGCCGGGCCTCGGCGTCGAGCTCGACCCCGACCGCCTCGCCGAGGCGCACGCGCTGTACCTCGAGCACGGGCTGGGCTCGCGGGACGACGCCGTCGCGATGCGGTACCTCGTGCCGGGCTGGGAGTTCGACCCGAAGCGACCCTGCCTCGTGCGGTGAGGTCCCGGCGTCACGGTTCCGGGTGCGGCGCCCCGTCGTCCGCCCGGAACCGGCCGAGCTCCGCCCGGGCGAAGGCCACGCGCTCGGTCTCGCGCCCCTGGGCCGCGCCCAGCGCGTCCGCGAGGTCCTTGGCCGCCTCCAGGCGGTGCCCCCGGCGGCGACGGTCGCGGAGGCCGCCGCCGCGACGGTACGCGCGCCGCTGCTTCCAGGCGCCCGCGAGCGCGTCGGCCTCCTCCGGGGTGAGGGTGCCGTCCTCGACCTCGGGCGCCATCAGGTCCCGCATGGCCGCCCGCTCCGGGCCGACCGTCACGTGGAAGACGACCAGCACGACCGCGATCGCGACGACGACCTGCACCGCCAGGATCACCGGGATGAGCGGGCCCCCGCCCGCCAGCGCCGCCGTGCTGTCCCACGCCCAGTGCAGCGCCATCGCGACGAGGCAGAACAGCAGCCCGCGCCCGACGCGCCGACGCTGCGCGACCGTGCCCACGAGGTAGACCACCCCGGCGCCGAAGATCGCGGAGTACAGGATGTGCGACGTGAACCCGGTGGCGAGGCGCAGCACCACGGTGTTCAGGCTGGAGCCGACCGGGTCGACCCCGAACCCCTCCGGCGCGGAGTTCAGCGCGTACAGGATGTCCTCGAGGATCTCGAAGCCGAGGCCCACGAACGCGCCGACGACGAAGCCGTCGAACGCGGTGCGCAGCACGCGCGGCGCGATGAACAGGAGCAGCAGGACCCCGGCGCCCTTGCCCCACTCCTCCATGAGCGGCGCCGCGAGGCCCGCCCCCCAGTCCACGGCGAACGCCGGGCCGCCCAGCTTGGCGTAGAGGCTCAGGAGGGCCGCGTTCCCGTGCAGCGCGATCGCCCAGGTGGCGGCGAACCCGCCCCAGAGGAAGGCGGCGACCCGCAGGTCCAGCGGCTGGCGGGAGTACCGGTCGATGTGGGTGGTGAACCACCAGAACAGCACCGCGTACGCGGCGAAGATCGCCGCCGAGATGCTCAGCGGCTCGCCGTAGGCGGGACCCTGGCTGCGCACCTGGGAGACGGCGAACCAGAGGCCGTACGCGATCACGGCCACGAACACCCACAGGCACGCGTTGCGCGGCTGGACCCACGAGACGCGCCGGCCCCAGCCGACCTCGTCGACGACCTGGGCCCGCCGGTCGAGCAGCTCCGTGCGGGTCATGACGCCTCCACCGAGGTGACGGGACGGATCGAGCGGATCATGCCCACGACGTCGGACTCGAGCTCCGCGTCGTCGGTCTCGTGGGGACCGGTGAGGACCACCTCCACGCCGGTGCCGTCGAAGACGTACGCCGCGACGAGCCCCGTCCCGCCGGTGAACGTGAACCGGCCGGCGACCCCTCGCTCGCCCTGGGCGGTCCGGAACGTCTCCACCTGGCCCATGTCGATGGTGGCGCCGTCGCTCAGCCGCTCGTTGTTCTTCTGCAGCTGCGCCATCAGCTCGGCGGGCGTCCCGTCGAACGTGTCGGAGACGACGGAGAACGTGAAGCCGTCCTTCGACACCTGGGCCGTGTTCGGGAAGCCGCCGGACTCCGGGGGCTCGGACGCGAGCACGCCCGAGTCGATGCTCCACCCGGCGGCGGGGTCGAACTCGACGCCGTCGACCCGGATGACGTCGCCCGCCTTCGCGGGGTCGTCCACCGGGACGCTCCGGTCGAGGGCCGGCAGCCCCCACATCGCCACCGCGACCAGCACGACCACGATCGCCGCGGGCAGCAGCGTCACGCGGTCCATCCCCAGCCAGCGGCGCTCCACCGGCACCCAGTCCGGCGGCACGCTCTGCTGCTCCGGCGCGACTCCCGCTCCCATGGCCCTCCCCCGGACGCGACGGGCGCACGCGTCGGCGTCGCCCGGCAGCGCGGAGATCGCGCGGCTGTACGGAAGATCGCACGACCCGGGAGGATGCGCGCGGCGAGGACGCACTTCGCCCCGGTTCGTCCGTCGAGGCGGGGGCGCGGCACGCGGCGCCGGGAGCAGCGGTATCAGACGGTCCGTGCGGCCGTCGTTCCATGCAGGGGCCGGTTCTCCCGACCCGACGCACCACCGAGGAGACGCCCGATGTCCGCCATCGACGCATCCGTCACCGCCCCGACGGCGGCTGCCCCGACCTCCGCCGCACCCGTCCCGGCTCCCGCCCCTGCCGTGGCCGAGCCGCCGGTGGTCACGGGCGCCACCGGGCACGCCACCGTGTCACCGCGGCTACGCACCTACGCGTACGTCGTCGCGCTCGTCGTCGGCGCGCTCGCCACTGCCGCGTCCACCATCACCGCCGCCGTGGCGCCCGGGTCCGCGCAGACCGTGACCGCCGTCGGCGGCGCCGTCGCGGGCCTGTTCGCCACCATCTCCGGTGGCCTCGGCACCGCCTACCGCCCGACGTCGTCGCGCGGCACGTCCTGACCGCCGGGCCCCGGGCACGGCCGCGCCACGCGCCACGACCCCCCTGCGTCGTGCCGCCCGTCGCGTCGATCAGGCCGCGGACGCCCTCCTCAGCCGTCGTCGCACTCGGGGCACTGCGCGGAGAGCTCCTCCAGCGCGTCCTCGTGCCCCCGGCACGGGAGGTGCCACCCGGTGTTGGCGATGATCGTGTGGCTGACGGATCTACTGGAGGCCGACTCCGCGCCCGACTCCGCGCCCGACTCCGCATGGACCACCGCCGCCGCGATCCCCTGACCGCACACCAGGCACCTGGTCGACGCCACGTACTTCACCGTGGCCATGCCCCCACCGTGGCTCCGAGCCACGATGCACGCATCCCGGTCGGCCTGACCACACCTGCCCACCGGGTGGCGGCCCCGCATCGCGTCCTCCGGTTGCCCGCGGCCGCGGTCTGAGCTTAAGTTAATCGCGATTCACGCTGGGGTGGATCGGAGACCACATCACGAGGGCTCGGACGGCGCCGCGGGACAGGGGGGCGAGACAGGCGGCGTCGACGATCCGCGGACGAAGGGGTTCGACGTGGGCGAGATCAGCAGACGGAGTCTTCTCAGGGCAGGCGGGACGATCGGGGCGCTCGGTGCGCTCGCCGGTGCGGCCCCCGCGCACGCATGGACGTGGTCGTCGTCCGGGTCGGTCGCCGGCACGGGCACCGGCCGCGACCCGCGCGAGGTGTGGGACGACCTGGCCGACCCGGTGCTCGCGAACCTGCTCGACACGGGCGGGGTGCCCGCGGTGAACGCGGCGCTCGCCTCCTGGACCACCAACGGCCAGGCGATCCCGGCCGGGCTTCCCGCCGACGTCGAGGCGCTCGTCACGCGGGCGCGCGAGCTGCCCTCGTGGGTCGACCACTCGCGGCTCGACAAGGCGTTCACCTTCACGACGAAGCGGGGCCTCTACCTCGGTGTGCTGTACGGGATGAACAGCGGCATGATGAGCGCCGCGATCCCGCGCGAGGCCCGGGCCGTCTGGTACTCGAAGGGCGGCGCCGACCTCACCGACCGCATCGCCAAGACCGCGAAGCTCGGCTACGACATCGGCGCCCACCACGCCTACCGGCCCGACGGGAAGATGATCGTCACCTGCGTGAAGACCCGCCTGGTCCACGCGGCGGTGCGCCACCTGCTGCCGCAGTCGCCGCACTGGTCCGCCGTCGCCGACGAGCGGGTGCCGATCAGCCAGTTCGACGTCATGGTCACCTGGCACAGCCTCGCCTCCTCCGTCTGGCAGAAGCTCGTGGAGTGGAGGGTGCCGATCTCCTCGGCGGAGGCCGACGCCTACCTGCACCTGTGGCAGGTGACGGGCCACATGCTCGGCGTGCTCGACGAGTACATCCCGTCGAGCTGGGACGAGGCGCTGGCGCAGCGCGAGCAGGTGCTCGTCCCGCTGCTCGCCAGGACCGACGAGGGGGTGCTCATCGCCGACAAGCTCGTCAAGCTGGGCGAGAACCTCGACTTCACGCTGGTCACCAAGCCCGCCTTCGAGGCCGTCACCCGGTACATGCTCGGCGACAGGGTGACCGACATGCTCGAGCTGCCCCGCCGGCCCGTGCTCGACGCGACGATCTCGGCGGCCTGGATCCCGTTCGTGCGCGCCCGCGAGCTGGGGCTCCTCGTCCCCGGCTCGCCGGCCGTCTACTGGCTGTTCGACGAGCTCCTGCGCAAGGTCGCGCTGCTCTACCTCGAGCCCACGAAGCCGATCGACATCGACATCCCGACCATCAACAACCCGGACTACGACTAGCGGGTCACGACCCCGACCCTTCCCCCGACTCCGGCGGCAGGTCCGCGGTCACGGCGCCGTCGCGCCGTCCGTGCCGTTCGTACCCGGAGGACGCGTCCGCTCGTGGACGTCGTCGAGGTGCGCGCGCAGCTCGGGCAGCCCGTGCACGACGAAGCCGCAGTCTGCCGCCAGCAGACGCAGCGCGAGCCACGCGACCGTGTCCGGGGCGCTGCGCCACCGCGTGCCGTCGCCGTCGGCGGCGAGCGTGCCGTCGCCGAGGTGGTCGGCCAGGCGCTCCCGGGCGACGGCGAGGGGCAGGCGCAGCGTGACGTCCGCCCGCACCGTGGGCGCCATCGCCGCTTCGGCCCGCTCCAGGTGCGCGGGGACGTCGGCGGCGCGCAGCTCGTGACGCGACGGCGCCCCGGTGGCCCGCGGGTCGCTGACCCGGTCGGCACGGAAGGTCCGCCAGTCGTCGCGGTCGAGGTCGAACGCCACGAGGTACCAGCGCCGTCGGACGACGACGAGCTGCTGCGGCTCGACGTGCCGTGGCCCGCGACCGCCGCCCCGGGCCTCGTAGGTGAGCCGGACCCGCTCGCGGTTCGCCGCCGCACCGGCCAGCACGGTGAGGACGTCGGGATCCACGGCTCCCCCGGCCGGCCGCTCCCAGGTCATCGCGCTCGCGCCGAGCGTCCGGACGCGGTGCCGGAGCCGGGACGGCAAGGACCGGCTCAGCTTGGTGAGCGCGCGGACCCCCGCGTCCTCGAGGCCCGGGAGGCCGTGCACGGCGACGGTGCGCAGGCCGAGCGCGACGGCCACGGCCTCGTCGTCCTCCAGGAGCAGGGGCGGCATGGAGGTGCCGGCCACCAGGCGGTACCCGCCGTGGGCGCCGAGCGTGGCCTCGACGGGGTAGCCCAGCTCGCGCAGGCGGTCGACGTCGCGGCGCACGGTGCGCGGGGTGACGTCGAGCCGCTGCGCCAGCTCGCTGCCCGACCACACGCGGGCGGTCTGGAGCAGCGACAGCAGGGCGAGCACGCGCGAGGTGGGTCCCGTCATGGCGACATCCTCTCGCCGATCGCGGACAGGAACAGTCCTCTTTCGTGCCTAGCGTGGGGCTATCAGCTGCACGCACCACGACGGGAGAGCACCATGACCGCACGTCAGAGCACCGCCCCGGACGGCTACACGACCGTGGCCCCGTGGGTCGTCACGGACGACACCGGCGCCTTCCTCGACTTCGTCACGGAGGTGTTCGACGGCGAGGAGATCGCCCGCGTCGCCACCGAGGACGGCTCGATCGGCCACGGCGAGACCCGCGTGGGCGACACCGTCCTGCTCGGGTTCGACCGTCGCCCCGAGTGGCCCGCCATGCCCAGCCTGCTGCGCGTCTTCGTGCCCGACGCCGACGCAACCTTCGCGAAGGCCGTCGCGGCGGGCGCGCAGGTCGTGACGGACCTCTCCGACAGCGCCTTCGGTCAGCGCGGCGGACGCGTCAAGGACCCGTTCGGCAACGTCTGGTGGGTCGTGAGCCACGTCGAGGACGTGCCCGAGGAGCTCGTGTGGCAGCGCCTGCAGCAGCCCGAGTTCGCCGACCAGATGCGCGTCGCGCAGGAGACCCTCGACGCCGAGCTGAGCGGTCGGACGCACGGCCGCAGCAGCGCGCCCGTGCGCTGAGCACCGCGGGACGACGAAGGCCCGGAACCGCGAGGTTCCGGGCCTTCCGTGCTGAGCCGCCTATCAGAATCGAACTGATGACCTATTCATTACGAGTGAATCGCTCTACCGACTGAGCTAAGGCGGCGTGCCGTGCACCGGTGCGGGACCGGATCAACGGGCGCGCCTACAGTACCCGACGCGCGGGGCCGTCTCCAAAACCGCAGGCTCCGGGCCGCGCCGCTTCCGCGCGACAGGCCGTGCTGACCTCCGCATACTCGTGCCCATGCAGCCCACGACGACGCAGAGCACGGTCATCACCACGGGCCGAGGGTGGTGGTGGAAGACGCTCGTCCTCGGCATCCTGCTGTGGGCCGTCACCGCCGTGGTGACGTTCAGCACCCAGAACTCGAACCTCATCCCGACGGTGATCCTGCTGGGCAGCTTCCTCGTGCCGTTCAGCGTGGTGCTGTTCGTCGTGGAGAAGGCGCACGGCTCGATCGACATCATGCTGCTGCTGGGGGCGTTCTTCTTCGGCGGCATCTTCGGCGTGCTGGGCGCGTCGATCCTGGAGTCGCACCTGTCGCCGTCGCTGTGGATCTACGTGGGCGTGGGCGCGATCGAGGAGGCCGTGAAGATCGCCGTGTTCCTCGTGGTGGGCGCGCGGGTCGCCGAGAAGACGGGGCTCAAGGGCGCTCTCCTCGGCGCGACGGTCGGCGCCGGGTTCGCGGCCTTCGAGTCCGCGGGCTACGCGTTCAACGCGAGCCTCACCCGCCTGGGCCAGATCGACCTCAACGCCCTGCTGCAGACGGAGGCGGTGCGCGGCCTGCTCACGCCGGTCGGGCACGTGCTGTGGACGGCGATCCTCGGCGCGGCGATCTTCGGCGCGGCGTCGGCGGCCGGGAGGTACCGCTTCACGGGCGGCGTCGTGCTCGCCTACCTCGCGGTGGTCGCGCTGCACGCCCTGTGGGACTCGATGGGCTTCATCTCCGCCTACCTCGCGCTCAAGGTCACGGGCGGCGTGCACTACGAGCTCGCCTACGGCCAGCTGCTGCCGGTCGCGTCCGACAACGCCTCGACGTGGTCGACCGTGTTCTACGTCCTCGGACTCGTCGTCATCTCCGTGCTGGGCGTGCTCGCCCTGCGGCACTGGGCGCGCGCGAAGCGCCCGGCCGAGGTGTCGGTCTGAGCCCGAGCCGTCAGCAGGTGGTGCCGTCCGCCGGCACGTCCCCGTCCACGAGGTAGGACTCGACGGCGTCGGCCACGCAGCCCCGCGACGGCTGGTAGGCGGTGTGGCCCTCGCCCTGGTAGGTGAGCAGCACGCCGGAGTCGAGGGTGCTCGCCAGCCCCTCGGCCCACACGTACGGCGTGGCCGGGTCGTTGGTCGTGCCGACGACGACGATGGGCGGCGCGCCCTTCGCCTCCAGGTCGAACTCCTGCTCCACCTGGGGGTACTCCGCCCCCGCACAGGTCAGCCCGCCGTAGCCGAAGAACGAGCCCATCGTCGGCGCGTCCTTCTCGATGGCTGCGGCGTCGGCCCGCATCTGGTCGACGTCGGTCGTGGCCCGGTCGTCCAGGCAGTTCACGCCGCGCAGGGCCTCCTCCGAGTTGGACGAGTAGCTGCCGTCCGCGTTCCGGTCGAAGTACTGGTCGGACAGGTAGAGCAGCACGTCGCCGGTGCCCTCGTTGATGGCCTCGTCCAGGCCCTGGGTGAGGGCGGGCCAGCTGCCCTGGTTGTAGAGGGTGACGGCGATGCCGTAGAAGGCGAGGCTCTGCGTGACCGTGCGCCCCGAGCTGGACGTGGGGTACGGCCGCTCGAAGGCGTGGTCCAGCACCTGCCCGATCTGCCGCATGCCGTCGTCGACCGAGCCGGTGAGCGGGCAGTCCGCGCCCGCCTGGCAGTCCTGCACGTAGGCCCGCAGCGCGTTCTCGAAGCCGACCGCCTGCCCGTGGGAGATCTCCTCCGAGCTCAGCGTGGTGTCGATCGCGCCGTCCAGCACGAGACGGCCGGCGCGGTCCGGGAACAGCCCCGCGTAGGTCGCGCCGAGCTGGGTGCCGTAGGAGAAGCCGAGGTAGTTCAGGGCGTCGTCGCCGAGCACCGCGCGCAGCATGTCCATGTCGCGCGCCGCGCTCTGCGTGTCCACGTGGCCGAGGACCTCGCCCGAGTTCTCGGCGCATGCCGCGTTCCACGCCTCGTACTCCTCCTGCATCGCCTGGAGGCCGGCGTCGGTGCTGCGGTCGAAGTCCTTGGCCAGCGACTCGTCCTTGCGGGCGTCGTCGAAGCACGTGAGCGGGGTGGAGCGCTGCACGCCGCGCGGGTCGAACCCGACGATGTCGAACGCGTCCTGCAGCCGCTTGCCGAACGTCGCGCCACCGCCCTGCGCGTCGCCGCGCACGAAGTCGACGCCCGACGCACCCGGCCCGCCGGGGTTCACCAGCAGCGAGCCCTCCGGGTCCTTGCCGTCCGCAGGGTTGCGCACCAGGGACAGCTCGATGCTGCCCGCGTCCGCGTCCTGCCAGGACAGCGGCGCCGACGCCGTCGCGCACTGCAGGCCGTCCTCGCAGTCCTCCCACTCGAGCGACTGCCCGTAGTACTGCTCGAAGCCCTCGGGGGCCTGCGACGCGGCGGGCCCGGAGGCCGGGCCCACCGGCGACTGCTCCTTGGCGGGCGACGTGCACCCGGCGAGCAGCACGGCCGCGGCGACGACGGCGGCGGCGCCGCGCAGGCCCGAGCGTCGGAGGCTCGAGCGACGAAGACTCGCGCGGAGGGAGGTCGTGCGGCGGGCGGTCGGGCGGCGCTCGTCGGAAATCACCCGCCCAACCTACCGTCGCCGCGGACCCCGGTCCGACGTGCTCAGCCCGCGGCCGGGACCCAGGCCACGGGGCCTGCCGTGGCGTCCTTCGCGCGCGGCGACACCTCGACCTCGCCCAGGTCCCCGAGGCGCACGGTCACCGGCGTCCCCGCGTCGGCGTCGGACGGGACGGCGACGGCGCTCGTCGTCGGCGCGTAGTCCATCGTGCACGGACCCGGGTCCGGCTCCACCATGCCGACGACGACCACCTCGTGCGCGTCGTCCCAGGCGGCCTCGGCCTCCGCCACCCGCGGGCACGAGCTCGACCCGTACGTCACCACCAGCAGCACACCGGGGGTGGGCGACCAGGCGGCCCCGGCGGGGCTGTCGAACGTCCCCTCGGCGCCGTCGGGCAGGCCGCGCACGTGCTCCCCGGGCTCCGGTGCGGCCGCGCCGTCGGACGGTGCCGGGCTGGATGAGGGGCCGGCCGGCGAGCTCGGTGAAGGGCTCGACGACGGCGCTGCCGGCGACGACGGCGCGGGCGAGCCCGACGTCGACCCGCTGCCCGGTGAACCACCGGACGCGCAGGCCGTCACGAGCACGGCGAGGGCGGCCACGGCGCCGGCCAGCAGGGGACCGCGGAGGGCGCGGAGGGTGCGATCCGTCACCGGGCGACCGTCTCGCGGACGTCCGCGAACCGCAACCGCTCGGGCGTCTCCTGCGGGGCCGCCTTGCGCAGGAAGTCGCGTCGCTTGGCCGCGAAGCCGCGCCGGTCGTCGAAGAGGTCGCGCGCCATCTCCGCGAGCTCGATCGTGCGGTAGTACGACAGCGGACGGCGGGGCGCGCGCACCTGGGCCGTGGCCGCGGCCTCGGCCCGGCCCTCGGGCGTCGTCAGCGCGGCGGCCCGGTCCGCCAGCCACCCGGCGAACCGCTCCGGGTCGCGCGGGCCCACGGCGTCCACCAGGCCGGTCCGCGCCGCCTCCGCGACGGACACCGGCAGCTTCGCGCTGAGCAGGCGGTCGGCGTCGACCTCGCCGAGGCGGGACGCGACGGTCCACGTGTGCAGCTCGGAGCCGAAGATGCCCATGTCGTAGTACGGGTTGAGCACGACGCCGTCGCGCGCGACGACGACGTCGGCACACAGGCCCGCCATCACGCCGCCCGCGCCCGCGTTCGCGGTGAACGCGGCCACGGTGAGCTGGTCGGCCGCGGCGATCGCCTCGCACAGGTCGTCGATGGCCTGGATGTTGGCCCACGCCTCGGCGGCCGGGTCGGCGGCCGCCTCGATCGCGCCCAGGTGGATGCCGTTCGAGAACGCGTGCTCGGTGCCGCGCACCACGAGCACCCGCGTGTCCTCCGTCAGGGCCTTCTCGACCGCGGTCGTGAGACGGCGGCACTGCTGGGTGTGCATGGCGCCGCTGTACGACCGGATCGTGAGGTAGCCGACGTCGCCGTCGCGCTCGTACACGGACTCGGCGAGAGCGGCCGGCGCCGGGCGGAACGGCACGCCGGCGACGTCGAGCACCCACGACGCGGGCAGCTTGGTGCCGCGCTTCTCGGCCAGGGTCGCGGCGTACCCGACCCACAGGGTGCCGTCGCCGGTGGCGATCGCCACGGCGTCCTCGTCGCGCCCCACCACCATGCCGGGGGCGGCCAGCGGGTCCACCGGCTCGGGGACCGCGACGGCGTCGAACAGGCAGTAGCGCGCGCCCTGGAGCGTCGCGGGGGCGCCGGGCGCACCGTCGGCCGCCGCGATCGTGCGCGCCAGCTCGGCGGCGGGGCGGGACAGGTCGAGCTCGAACGCCGCCCGGCGCAGCAGCGGCAGCTCGCCGGTTCCCGGCACCTCGCGCTCGAGCCGGTCGGCGGGCGTCGGGTCCTCCCCCGCCGCGACCTTGCGCAGCACCTCGTCGACGCACGCCAGCGCGGCGTCGGCCACGAGCCCGTTGTACAGGGCGCTCTTGGCGACGGGGACCGTGGGGAGCGCGAACGTCGACGTCGCCCACACCGGGCCGGCGTCCATCTCCTCCACCGTGGACAGCGCGGTCACGCCCCACCGGTCGCGGCCGTCGAGGATCGCGTGGTCGAGGGAGGACGGACCGCGGTCGCCCACCGGTCCGGGGTGCACGACGACGGTGGTCCAGCGCCGCCAGACGTCCTCGGGCACCCGGTGCTTGAGGAACGGCGCGAGGATCAGGTCCGGGCCGATCGCCTCCACCCGCGCCGTCAGCTCCTCCGGCGAGCCGAACGCCGGCGCCAGCTCGACGCCCACGTCGTGGCCCCGGTCCGCCAGGTGCCCCCACACGCGTTGTGTGAGCCCGTTGAACGCCGAGACGAGCAGCAGGATCCTCATGCCAACCCCCAGTCTGGTCATGGGGCCACCATGGCCCCCGCCGCGGAACACCTCACCGCATGAAGGGGTGATGAGGCAACTGTCGCCCGCGAGACCCGCGCGGGGTGGTCACCCCTGGGGGCGGAGCGCGACGGCCATCGCCTCGAGCGCCAGGAGCGGCGCCACGTTGCCCTCGAGCCGCTCGCGGGCGACGCCGATCGCGTCCATCCGGCGGATGGTCTGCTCGGGCGTCGAGTCCGCGGCGAGCGCGCGCACGGTGCCGTCGTGCTCGGCGTTCACGAGGTCGACCGCGGCGCCCAGCTGCACCACGAGCACGTCCCGGTACAGGGACAGGAGGTCGACCATCGACCGGTCGAGCACGTCGCGCTGGCGGCGCGTGGCGCGCCGCTTCTGGTCGTCCTCGAGCTGCTTGAGCTGCGAGCGCAGCCGGGGCGGCAGGGTGTCGCCGTCCTGCACGCCGAGGGCGCGCATCAGCTCCGCCTTCTCGACGGCGTCGCGCTCCATGGTGGCCGCCACGGCCTCGGCCTTCGCGACGTCCACCAGCTCCCCCGCGGCGAGCACGGCGTCCCCGACGCCGCGGATGCGCCGCGCGATCTCGAGGACGGCGTCGCGACGCTCGCGCGCGTCGGCGTCCCGGGCGAGCCGGCGGGCGAGCCCGACGTGCGACTGGGCGGCGCGCGCCGCGGTGAGCGCGACCGCCGGGTCGATGCCGTCGCGGCGCACCAGCAGGTCCGCGACGTCCTGCGCGGGCGGCACGCGCAGCACGACGCCACGGCATCGGGACCGGATGGTGGGCAGCACGTCCTGCGCGCTCGGGGCGCACAGCACCCAGACGGTGTGCGGCGGCGGCTCCTCGATGGCCTTGAGCAGCACGTTGGTGGTGCGCTCGGCCATGCGGTCCGCGTCCTCGACGACGATCACGCGGTAGCGGCCGGAGGACGGCGTGCGTGCCGCGGTCATGATGAGGTCGCGCACCTCGTCGATGGTGATGACGACCTTGTCCGTGGCGACGACCGTGAGGTCCGGGTGCGTGCCGGCCAGCGTCGTCGTGCACGCGCGGCACCGCCCGCAGCCACCGGTCTCGCCGTCGGTGCCGGTGCACTGCAGCGCCGCGGCGAACGCCCGCGCCGCGACCGACCGGCCCGAGCCGGGCGGGCCGGTGAGCAGCCACGCGTGCGTCATCGCGGCCGGATCGGTGGCGGCGCGGCGCAGCGTGGCGACGGCGTCCGGCTGGCCGACGACGTCGTCCCACACGCTCACGCGCGACCCTCCCCGGCCTTGTCCCCCTCGGTGTCCTGCACGGTCGCGGCCTCCTCGACCACGGGCGTGAGGTCGAGCCGGGCGGCGACGTCCACGCGCACCTGTGCCTGTACGTCGTCCAGGCTCGCCGAGGCGTCCACGACGACCCAGCGCTCGGGGTCGGCGGCGGCCCGGCGCAGGAACGTCTCCCGCGTGCGGCGGTGGAACTCGTCGCCCGCCCGCTCCAGCCGGTCCGGCTCGCCCGACAGCCGGGCGGCCCCGACCAGCGGGTCGAGGTCCAGCAGCACCGTGACGTCGGGCAGCAGGTCGGCCGTGGCCCACAGGGAGAGCGCCTCGATCTCCTCCTCCGACAGCTCCCGGCCGCCGGCCTGGTACGCCACGGAGGAGTCGAGGTAGCGGTCGGTGACGACCACGGCCCCGCGCGCGAGCGCCGGCCGCACCACCGTGGCGACGTGGTGGGCGCGGTCCGCCGCGTACAGCAGGGCCTCCGTGCGGGGGTCGAGGTCCTCGCCGTGCAGCACCTCCCGGCGCAGCGTGGCGCCCAGGTCCGTGCCGCCGGGCTCCCGCGTCACGACGACCTCGCGGCCCGTGACCTCGTGCAGCCACTCGCCCAGCAGGCGCACGTGCGTGGACTTGCCGGCGCCGTCGCCGCCCTCGAACGAGACGAAGTACCCGGGTGCGCTGCTCACGCCGGACACCCTAGCCGTGACCGACGACACCGCCGCCCGCCGTAGCGCCGGGCACCGTGCGGGGGCACGATGGCAGTGATCCCTCGACACGCAGGAGGTTCGATGTCCACCCAGCCGCAGCCGTCCCAGACCGTGCTCACCGAGGAAGAGTCCTGGTCGCTGCTCGCCGGGCAGAAGATCGGCCGGTTGGTCACGTCGGTGGCCGGCGAGCCGGAGATCTTCCCCGTGAGCTTCGCGGTCGCCGACCAGCGCATCTTCCTGCGCACCAAGCCCGGCACCAAGCTCGCCGAGGTGACGATCAGCCCTCGGGTCGCGTTCGAGGCCGACGAGATCGGCGACGACGGGGCGTGGAGCGTCGTGGTCAAGGGCCGCGCCCAGATCCTCGAGCACGAGGACGACCTGGCCGAGGCGCGCACGACCGGGCTCGTCAGCTACCTCGAGGACGGCAAGACGGTGTGGATCCGCATCGCGCCGAGCGAGGTCTCCGGCCGCCGGCTCGTGCCGGGCGACCTGCGCTGACCGTCCCCGCCGAGGGCCCGGGTCACTCCCCCGGGTAGACGACGCTCACCTGGCGGCGGACGTCGTCCATGGTGCGCATGACCTCGAGCGTGCCGTCCCACGACATGCGCGGGCTCTCGACGTCCCCCGCCGCGACGCGGCGCGCCACCTCGGCGGCCTGGTACTGCTTGCCCTCGCCGCGGAAGCCGTCGTACGCCCAGGTGGCGCCGTCGTGCCGCTCGACCGTGAACGACGTCGGCGCGTAGAACGTGCGCGCCACCTCGATCCGTCCCTCGGTGCCCGAGATCACGGCCGTGTTCGCGGTGCGCGCCCACAGCGTGGTGGACAGGGTGGCCTGCGTGCCGCCGGGGTAGCCCAGCACCATGCCGATCTGGCCGTCGACGCCCGTCTCGGTGAGCGCGCCGACCGCGGTGACGGTCTGGGGCGCGCCGAGCAGGTCGTGCGCGAAGGACACCGGGTAGACGCCGAGGTCCAGCAGCGCGCCGCCGGCCAGGCCCGGCGCGTAGAGCCGGTGGGCGGGGTCGAAGGGGAACTGCTGGCCGTGGTCCGCGATCACGCCCACGACGCGGCCGATCTCGCCGCGCGCGATCACGCCGCGCAGCGCCGCGACGTGCGGCAGGAACCGCGTCCACATCGCCTCCATGACGAAGACGCCGGCCGCGCGCGCGGCGTCGAGCACCTCGCGCGCCTGCGCGGTGTCCTGGGTGAAGGCCTTCTCGACGAGCACGTGCTTGCCCGCCCGGATCGCCAGCAGCGCGTGCTCGTGGTGGTGCGAGTGCGGCGTCGCGACGTACACGACGTCGACGTCGGGGTCGGTCACCAGCGCGTCGTAGTCGCCGTGCGCCCGCGCGCCCGGCGCGTGGGCCGCCGCGAACGCCTCGGCCTTGGCCACGTCGCGCGAGCCCACCGCGACGACCGACGCCGCCGTGTGCTGCCGGACGCCGTCGGAGAAGGACCCGGCGATGTTGCCGGCGCCGAGCACGCCCCAGCGCACGGCCGGAGCGGTCCGCGGGTCGGGCACCGTCCCGGCGAGGTCGTCGGTGGTGAGGCCGGGCGCGAACGAGGCGGGTGTGACGTCGGTCATGGCCGACACGGTACCCGCCGGACGGCGACCCGCGGAGGGTCGGGTCTCAGGCCGGGACGCCGCCCGACGCCGCCACCACCCGGTTGGCGACGTCCCGCACCTGCTCCAGCTCCACCAGGCTCAGCCCGCTCGCCGCGACCACCTTCGCGGGCACCTCCTCCGCCTGGTCCCGCAGCGCGCGACCCGCCGCGGTGAGGTGCAGCTCGACGACGCGCGCGTCACCGGCGCCGCGGCGGCGCTCCAGCAGCCCCTGGCGCTCCAGCCGCTTGAGCAGCGGCGAGAGCGTGCCCGGGTCGAGCAGGAGCCGCGCGCTCAGCCCGGTGACCGTCGTCGTCGCGCCGGCGCGGTCGTCCTGCCACAGCCCGAGCATCACGAGGTACTGCGGGTGGGTGAGCCCGAGCGGCTCGAGGATCGGGCGGTAGATCGACACCATCGCCCGGGCGGCCGCCGAGAGCGAGAAGCACACCTGCGCCTCGAGGCGCAGCGGGTCGGCGGGCAGGTCCATGCGCCCACCCTACGAGTCGGCATATAGTTGGCGCACCAATGGTTGGCCCACCAAGCTTTGCTGAGGGAGTGTCATGGCACGCCGCGAGGACGACGACCGGACCTGGGGCATGAAGGTCACCGAGAGCCTCCTGAGGTTCTTCGGGCCCGCGTCGATCCGCCGTACGCCGCCGATCCCGCCCAGCGCGGAGGACCTCGCCCGCGACGCCGCGCTGCGCCGCTCGCTGCAGCGCGTCACCCGCCCCGACGGGCACGTGTACCTCGTCGAGCGCGAGGACTGACCGCCTCAGGTCGTGCGAGCGCCGTCGCGCTACTTCTTGGCGGCCGGCTTCTTCGTCGCAGGCTTCTTCGCGGCGGGCTTGCGCGTCGTCGTGCGCTTCTTGGCCGGACCGGCCGCCCGCTTCTCCGCCAGCAGCTCGACGGCCCGCTCGGGCGTGATGCTCTCGGGCGTCAGGTCGCGCGGCAGCGTCCGGTTGGTCTCGCCGTCGGTGACGTACGCGCCGAAGCGGCCGTCCTTGACCACGATCGGCTTGCCGCTGGTCGGGTCGTCGCCCAGCTCCCGCAGCGGCGGGGTGGCCGCGCGGGCGCCCCGCCCGCGCTTCGGCTCGGCGTAGATCTTCAGCGCCTCGTCCAGCGTGATGGTGAAGAGCTGCTCCTCCGACGCGATGGTCCGCGAGTCCGTGCCCTTCTTGAGGTACGGGCCGTAGCGGCCGTTCTGGGCGGTGATCTCGTCGCCCGACTCGGGGTCGGTGCCCACGACGCGCGGCAGCGACAGGATCTTCAGCGCGTCGTCGATCGTCACCGTCTCGAGCGTCATCGACTTGAGCAGCGACCCGGTGCGCGGCTTCGGCTGCGCGGCCTTCGCCTTCTTCTGCGCCGCCGCCGAGAGGCTCGGGTCGATCTCCGGCAGGTCGAGCACCTCGGTGACGTACGGGCCGTAGCGGCCGTTCTTCGCGATGATCTCGTTGCCCGACACCGGGTCCGTGCCGAGCACCTTGCCGTCCTCGGCGCCGGCGGCCAGCAGCTCGCGCGCCTTCGCCACGGTGAGCTCGTCGGGCGCGACGTCGTCGGGGATGGACGCGCGCGGCGGGCTCTGCCCCTCCTCGACCTCGGCGCCCAGGTCCTCGACGTACGGGCCGTACCGGCCGACGCGCACCCGGATGCCCTCGCCGATCTCGACCGAGTTGATCGCCACGGGGTCGATCTCGCCGAGGTTCTCCACCAGCTCGTGCAGGCCCCAGCCGGTGCTGTCGCCCGAGCCGTCGCCGAAGTAGAACCGCGTCAGCCAGGCCACGCGGTCCCGGCTGCCCGACGCGATCTGGTCGAGGTCGGCCTCCATCTCGGCCGTGAAGTCGTAGTCGACCAGCCAGCGGAAGTGCTCCTCGAGCAGCTTCACGACGGCGAACGCGAGCCAGGTGGGCACCAGCGCCTGGCCCTTGGTGCGCACGTAGCCGCGGTCCTGGACCGTCGAGATGGTCGCCGCGTACGTGGACGGGCGCCCGATGCCGAGCTCCTCCAGCGCCTTGACCAGCGACGCCTCCGTGTAGCGGGCGGGCGGCGTGGTCGAGTGCCCCTCGGCGGCGAGGTCGTCGCCGCGCAGCGGGTCGCCCTCGGCCATGCGCGGCAGCCGCGCGTCCTTGCCCGACGCGCCGGCGCCGTCCCCCTCGGCGACGTCCGTGCCCTCCTCGTACGCGGCCAGGAAGCCACGGAAGGTGATGACGGTGCCGGACGCCGAGAACACGGCGTCGCGGCCCACGAGCTCGCCCGCGGCGCCAGTCAGCGAGGCTGCGAGCCGCACGGACGCCGTCGACCCCTTGGCGTCGGCCATCTGCGAGGCCACGGTGCGCTTCCAGATCAGCTCGTACAGCTTGAACTGGTCGCCGGAGATCTCGCGGGCCACCTGGGCGGGGGTGCGGAACGAGTCGCCCGCGGGGCGGATCGCCTCGTGCGCCTCCTGCGCGCCCTTGCTCTTGGACGCGTACAGGCGCGGGGCGCCCGGCACGTACTCGGGGCCGTACAGCTCGGCCGCCTGCCGACGCGCGGCGTCGGTGGCCTCCGCGGACAGCGACGGCGAGTCGGTCCGCATGTAGGTGATGTAGCCGTTCTCGTACAGCGCCTGCGCGGTGCGCATCGCCTGGCGCGCGCTCATGCGGAGCTTGCGACCGGCCTCCTGCTGCATCGTCGAGGTGGTGAACGGCGCGGCCGGCTTGCGGGAGTAGGGCTTGGTCTCGAGCGACCGGACGGCGAAGGCGGCGTCCGCGAGGCCCGCGACGACGGCGCGCGCCGACGCCTCGTCGAGCTGGACCACGCCGGTGCGCACCTTGAGGCGGCCGCGGTCGTCGAAGTCGCGGCCGGACGCCACGCGGTCGGCCCCGAGCCCGGTGAGGCGGGCGCGGAACGCCTGCCCGGAGTCGTCGCCCTCGGTCGGCGCGAACTGCCCGGTGACGTCCCAGTAGTCGGCGGGGACGAACGCCATGCGCTCCCGCTCGCGCTCCACGACGAGCCGCGTCGCGACGGACTGCACACGGCCCGCGGAGAGGCCCTGGCGCACCTTGCGCCACAGCACGGGCGAGACCTCGTAGCCGTAGAGGCGGTCGAGGATGCGGCGGGTCTCCTGCGCGTCGACGAGGTCCTCGTCGAGCTCGCGGGTGTTCTCCAGCGCCCGCAGGATCGCCTCGCGGGTGATCTCGTGGAACACCATCCGCTTGACCGGGACCTTCGGCTTGAGCTCCTGGATGAGGTGCCAGGCGATGGCCTCGCCCTCGCGGTCCTCGTCGGTGGCGAGGTAGAGCTCGTCGGCCTCCTTGAGGGCCTTCTTCAGCTCGCGGACCTTCTGCTTCTTGTCCGCGTGCACCTCGTAGTAGGGGTCGAAGCCGTTGTCGACGTCGACGGCGAACTTGCCGTACGGGCCCTTCTTCATGTCCGTCGGCAGGTCGCGCGGCTGCGGCAGGTCGCGGATGTGCCCGACGCTCGCCTCGACCTCGAAGTCGTCACCGAGGTAGCCCTGGATCTTGCGGGCCTTGGTGGGCGACTCGACGATCACGAGCTTGCGTGGCTGGGGCATCCGTTCCTGCTTTCCCTGGTGCTGCGGCGGTGCGGGCGGCGTGCTGCTGCGGTGGTGATGGTGGCCGGCCGACCGGTCATGTCACGGTACGACATCTGCTCGTCACTTCCCCGACACGGCCGCCGGGCGGCACTCTACCGAGACGTGCGGCGGGGCTGCGCGGTGAGCTGCCGGAGCACGAGGAGCGCCGCGAACGCCGCCGCGGTCACCGCGAGCACCCCCAGGACGCCCGCCGCGTACGCGGTGAGGTCCGGCGACAGGGGCACCGGGTCGCCGTTCGTGACGAGCCCCACGAGGGTGCCGCCGGAGACGACGACGCCGACCGCCGACGCGGCGAGCAGCAGGCCTGCCACGACGTACGACCCCGGTGCCGACGAGGACCCGCCCCGTCGGTGCGGCTCGTCCGTCGACGACGCGGGCGTGAGCGCGCAGACCGCGGCCCCCCACGCCAGGACGACGAGCACCGCGGCGACGACGTCCGACGGCCGGTGCCACTGCCCCACGAGCGTCGAGACGCCGGTGGCCGCCGTGTAGGCGGCACCGAGGATCGCGACCACCGGCCGCCAGGCCCGCGGCGTGACGAGCAGCAGCGCGACCGACACGGACGCGGCCACGGTGGTGTGCCCGCTGGGCAGCGTGTTGGGGCCGGTCCACCCGGGCAGCAGCTCGGGCCGGTCGAGGACGCCGTGCTTGAGCACCTGGGTCGTGACGTTCGCGCCGGCCACGAGCACCGCGACCTGCAGCGCCAGCACCCAGCGGCGCCGCACCAGGGCGACGAGCATCGCCACCCCGACCCCCGCGACGACGAACGCCACGGAGACGACGTCGAGCACGGGCTCGGCGACCTGCCACAGGCGCCCCTGGCCGTAGGTCGCGCCGCCGAACGCGAGCTCGTCGACGCGCTGGCCCGCGGTCGTCGCGACGAAGAACCGCCAGGTGAGCCACACCCCGAGCACGGCGAGGACGGCCACGACCCCGGCGGCGACGCGCGGCGCCGCCCGCGCCTGCGGGACGGTCCGACGTCCACGCCACGCGCCGACCGGCAGGATCGGCGCGCCGACGCCCGCCGTCCCCTGCGAGGGGGTCGGCGGCGTCGGGGGGCGCGTCTCGGTGAGCACGGGGCCACGCTACCCATTCCGGTGTGTCGGAAACGTATGCGCGGCGTGGGGACCTCTCCGCGCGCTACGGGCGGGTGTGCCTCAGCGTGACGGTGTTGGAGAAGACCTGGCGGACGCTCTGGTCCTTGGGGGTGTACTGGACCTTGATGTAGGACTTCCCGGGCGAGCCCGACAGCAGCACCCCGGGCACACGGAGGGTCCGCCGCCCGTCGTCGACCTTCCACGACCAGTTGGTCCAGCAGCCGGCCCACCGGGACTGGGACGACTGCGGGTCGCGCGTCCAGAGGCACAGGCGGCCGCGCTCGGGGAGCCCCGCCGTCGTGACCGTGACGGTCGCGCGGACCGAGCGACGGTCCGACCAGTCGGCGGGGAACGACGTGCGGTCCATGCGGAACGTGACCTTCGGCCGCGCCTCGGCGACCTTCTGGCTCCAGGCCCGCTGCGACCGCTCGAAGGTGGACGGCCCGACGTACTTGACCACCATGTACTGCGGTTCACCGCCCTGCGCCTTCACGCCGGTGGCGGGGACGTACAGCGACGCCTTCCCCTTCGCGAGCGTGCCGGTGCGCAGCTTCTTGCCGTACGACCACAGCTCGACCCGGCCCGTCGGCGTGGCTCCGGGCGAGGAGACGGTCACGGCGATCCGGCGCCCCTTGCCGTAGGTCCACGTCCTCCCGGTCGACACGGCGACGGACGTCGCCCGGGGGCGGACGACGAGCGTGTGCCACCGGTCGACGTGCTCCTCGTACTCCGGGGCGCCGTCGAACTCGATTGCCAGGTACGAGTAGCCGAACGCGAGCCTGCTCGCCGGGAACCGCAGCGTCGCCTTCCCGCCCACCACGGCGGCGGAGGCCAGCGACTTCCCGTCGCCGCTGCGCGTGACGGACACGCGCCCCACGGGCGTCCCGAGCGTGGACGTGACGCGCACCGGCACGACGACGTCCGAGCCGTAGCGGACCGAGGACGGCACCGTGGCCTTCACCGTGACCGGCTTGCTCGTGGCCTGCACCCGGGCCCCCCAGCTCGACACGGGTTCCCCCGCGAGGGTCCTGTGCACGAACCGGAGGGTCCGCCAGCGGGCCACCTCCGTGCCGTCGAGGGCGAACGCGGCGACACCGTCCACCAGCGGCGCCGACCGCTCCACCCCGCCGCCGAGGTCGACGGTCACCTCGCCCTCCCTCGGCTCGTCCGTGCCGGTGAGGTCGAAGCGGAGCTCGTGCGCGTCGCCGTAGTGCCACGACGTCGCGTTCAGCAGCGGGACCGTGGGGTCGGCGAGCTCGATATCGGCCGCGCCCCACGACCGGACGGGGTACTGACCGGTGGCCGGGTCGACGGCCGCGGACGTGTCGACGTGGCGCACCACGACGCGGTGCAGGCCGGCGGCGTCGTCGACGGTCGGGACCACGATCGTGGCCCGACCGTCCGTCAGGGAGGCCCGCCACTGGGACGAGCTGTAGCCGTCGGCCATCCAGGTGACCTGGCCGATGCCCGGCGCGCCGTCCTGGGTGACGGTCACCTCGAGGGTGACGTCCTGCCCCACCCACCAGCGCTCCTCCGTCGGGACGACGACGGTGGCGTCGCCGCCGGCGTCGTCCGCCGTCGCGGGCGGGACGACGAGCCCCGTCGCGACCAGGGCGAGCGCGACCGCCGCACCGATCGACGCCATCCACCGCCGTACTCCTGCGCCCACGCGCACACCGCCTCCAGTCGAGCCCGCGTGCAACATAGCGGCAGGTCAGACGCCGATCCAGACCTCCGAGGGCGCCCCTTGCCCGACCACGAAACTTCATACCTCCCGGGGGTGTCGACGACCGGTCAGCGGGCGAGCTCCGGCGGCAGGCCGCCCGAGCCCGCGGCGACGAGCCCGGCGTCGTGCAGGTGGCACGCGACGCGCCGCTCCTCGCCCGTGCGCGGCGGCCCCAGCACGGGGCGCACGTCGCGACAGACGTCCATCGCGTGCGGGCAGCGCGGCGCGAACGGGCAGCCCGCGCCGAGCCGCTGGAGGTCGGGCGGGGCGCCGGGGATGCCGGACAGCTCGCGCCGCGGCCCGCGCAGCGGGGGGAACGAGCCGAGCAGGCCGGCGGAGTACGGGTGCCGCGGCCTGCGGTAGACCTCCTGCGCGGTGGCCTCCTCCACGATCTCGCCCGCGTACATGATGGCGATGCGGTCCGCGACCTCCACCAGCAGGGACACGTCGTGGGTGATCAGGACGACGGAGAACCCCAGCCGGTCGCGCAGCTCCATGATCTGCTCGAGGATCTGGCGCTGCATGACGACGTCGAGCGCCGTCGTCGGCTCGTCCATGAGCAACACCTGCGGCTCCAGGGCGAGCGCCATCGCGATCATCACGCGCTGCCGCATGCCGCCCGAGAGCTGGTGCGGGTACGCGCGGAGGCGGTCCGCGGAGATGCCGACCATCTCGAGCAGCTCCGCCGCCCGCGCCTCGAGGTCCCGGGGTGACAGCCCGGGCCGGTGCGCCCGGATGCCGTCGGTGAGCTGCCGACCGATCCGGAAGACCGGGTTGAGGGAGCTCATCGCGCCCTGGAACACGATGGCGACGTCGCGCCAGCGGGCGGCGCGCAGCTGCGCGTCGGTCAGGCCGAGGACGTCGCTGCGCCGGCCCTCGCGGTCGGTGAGCCACACCTCCCCGCCGGTGATGAGGCCGGGCGGCGGCAGCAGCCGGGTCGCGGCGTACGCGAGCGTCGACTTGCCGCAGCCGGACTCCCCCGCCAGGCCGAGCACCTCGCCGCGGTGCAGGGTCAGGTCCACGCCCCGCAGCACGTGCGTCGGGTCGTCGCCGAAGCCGTAGTCCACGTGCAGGTCGCGGATCTCCAGCACGGGCTCGCTCATCGTTCCTCCTGGGTGGGCTCGGTGGGGCGCGCCGGCCTCACCACCGGGGTGAAGCCGACGCGCGGGCGGATGCCACGGCGGCGCAGGGTGCGGGCGTGCATGCCGGTGCTGCGCAGGCGCGGGTTGACCAGCTCGTCGATGCCGAAGTTGATCAGGGTGAGCGCCATGCCCAGCAGCGCGATGCACAGGCCGGCGGGCACGAACCACCACCACGCGCCGCGCTGCAGCGCCAGGTTGTTCTGGGCCCAGAACAGGATGGTGCCCCAGTTCCACTCGCTCACCGGGGTGATGCCGATGAACGCGAGCGTCACCTGGCTGAGGACGGCGAACGTCACGGTGCCGACGAAGCCCGCGGCGATGATCGCCGTGAGGTTGGGCAGCACCTCCGCCAGCACGATGCGCCACGTGCGCTCGCCCGTGGCCCGCGCCGCCTCGACGAAGTCCCGCTTCCGCAGGGACAGCGTCTGGGCGCGCAGCACGCGCGCGCCCCACGCCCACCCCGTGACGCCGATGACGAGCGCCACGGTGATGCCGCCGGCGCTGGGCAGCTGCGCCGCGATGATGATGATGAGCGGCAGCTGCGGGATGACGAGGAACACGTTCGACAGCGCCGAGAGCCCCTCGTCGCCCAGCCCGCCGACAAACCCGGCCGTGACGCCGACGAGCACGCCGAGCACGGTGGCCCCGAGCCCGGCGACCAGGCCCACGACCAGCACGCCCCGGGTCCCGACGATGATCTGCGACAGGATGTCCCGCCCGGTGTGGTCGGTGCCGAGCCAGTGCGCGCCGGACGGCGGCTGCAGCAGGGCGGTGCTCACCTGGTTCGGGTCGTAGGGCGCGATCCACGGCCCGACGACGGCGAGGATCCCGAAGAACACGAGGATCGCGATGCCGACGAGCGCCTTGGAGTTGCGCAGGAACAGCAGCCGGGGGCGCCGGCCCGGGCGCGCGACGCCCTGCCCGACGTCGTCCGGCCCCGTGGGTGCCGCGACCTCGATCGCGGTGGTCGATGTGGCCATGTCAGCCCTCCTGCCGGGTGCGGGGGTCGAGCGCCGCGTAGGCCAAGTCCGCCACGAGGTTGGCGACCAGCACGGACAGCGTGATGACGAGGAAGCAGCCCTGCATCAGCGGGTAGTCGTGGGTGGAGACCGCCTGGTAGAGCGTGTAGCCGATGCCCTGGTAGCTGAAGACCATCTCCATGACGAGAGTGCCGCCGACGACGAAGCCGAGTGCCAGGGCGAAGCTGGAGACCTGCGGCAGGATCGCGTTGCGCGCCGCGTACCCCACGACGACCGCCCGCGCGGGCAGGCCCTTGGCGTGCGCCACGGTGACGTAGTCCTCGCTGGAGACGGTGACCATCATGTTGCGCATCCCGAGGATCCAGCCCGAGATCGACGACACGACGATCGTCAGCGCGGGCAGGGTGCCGTAGTAGATCACCGAGCCGACGAACTCCCAGCTCAGCGACGGCACCATGCCGCGGTCGTAGCTGCCGTTGGACGGGAACCAGCCGAGGTTGACGGCGAACACCGCGATGGCGATGAGGCCCAGCCAGAAGTACGGCACCGCCGAGAAGAAGGTCGTGATCGGCAGCAGCGAGTCCGCCCAGGTGCCGCGTCGCCAGCCGATGCCGGTGCCGACGGCCGTGCCGAGCAGGAACGCGATGATCGTGGCGATGCCGACCAGGCCGACCGTCCAGGGCAGCGCCTGCGTGACGATGTCGGACACGGGTGTCGGGAAGTGGGTGAAGCTCAGCCCGAGGTCGCCGTGCAGCAGCATCTGCCAGTAGTGCACGTACTGGTCCCACAGCGACATGTCCTGGTCGAGCCCGAACAGCACGCGCAGCGACTGCTCGGCGTTCGAGTCGATCCGGCCCTGCATGCGCCCCATGAGGGCGGTGACCGGGTCGCCCGGCAGCAGGCGCGGCACGAAGAAGTTGATGGTGATGGCGGCCCAGGCGGTGAACAGGTAGAACAGCGCGCGGCGCAGCACGAACCTCATGCGTCCCCTCCCGTCGGCGTCAGCACCGGGGCGTCGGCGCGGTCGGCGTACCCCCAGCAGGCGGCCTGCCGGGGCTCGCCCGCCGGCCCACTGCCGACGTCGAGCAGGGGCGGCGCCTCGGCCGCGCACAGGTCGGTGGCGAACGGGCAGCGCGGGTGGAAGCGGCAGCCCGAGGGCGGCCGCACCAGGCTGGGCGGCTCCCCGCGAGGGGCGCCCGCCGGCCGCTCGGCGAGGTTCTCCGGGTCGGGGGCCGACGCCAGGAGCAGCCGCGTGTACGGGTGCTTCGGGTCCTGGGTGACCGACTCGCTGTCCCCCGACTCCACGACCCGCCCCGCATACATGACCAGGGTGGTGTCCGCGAAGTACCGCGCCGAGGCGATGTCGTGCGTGATGTAGAGGATCGCCAGGTGCAGCCGGTCGCGCAGGTCGGCGAGCAGGTTGAGGATGCCGAGCCGGATGGACACGTCGAGCATCGAGATGGGCTCGTCGGCCAGCAGCACCTCCGGGTCGGCCGCGAGCGCCCGCGCGATGGCGATGCGCTGGCGCTGCCCGCCGGACAGCTCGTGCGGGAACTTGTCGACGTACCGCTCGGCGGGCGTGAGGTGCACGCGCTCGAGCAGCTCGGCGAGGGCCCGTTCCAGCTCGTCCCCGCGCAGGCGGCCGCGGTGGATGCGCAGCGCCCGCGTGAGCGTGTACCGCACGGGGTGCACCGGGTTCAGCGAGGAGAACGGGTCCTGGAAGATCATCTGGACGCGGTTCACGTAGCGGCGGAACGCGCGGCGTCCGCGCGCCCGCGCGTCGGTGCCGCCGAGCAGCAGCCGGCCCGCGGTGGCGGGCTGGAGCTGGGAGAGCAGACGCGCCACGGTGGACTTCCCGGAGCCGGACTCGCCGACGAGGGCCACGACGCGGCCGGCGTGCAGCGCGAGGTCCACGCCGTCGACGGCGTGCACGACGGCGCCGCGCCCGGAGCCTCGGCCGCCGCCCTTGACCAGGTAGTGCTTCGTGAGCCCGACGGCCTCGAGCACGGGCGCGCCGGGGTCGGTGCTGGGGGTGCCCCCCGGGGCGCCGGCAGGCGCCCCGGGGGTGGTGGTGTGGAGGGACATCAGGACGCGGGCTCCAGGTGCATGACGATCTGGGCGGCCTGGACCCCCGTGGGCTGCGGCTGGTTGTACGGGTCGTCCTCGGACGGCCAGCCGACGTAGTTCAGCGACGAGTACTGCGCGGTGGCGGGGCGCGACCAGATCGGGATGGCGGGCACCTGCTCCACGTAGACCTGCTGGATCGTGTCCATCGCGGCCTGGCGCGTGGCGTCGTCGGTCGCCGCCGCGTAGTCGGCGAACGCCTTCGTCGCGGCGTCGTCCTGGAACCGGCCGAAGTTCCACGTGGCCGGCTCGCCGAGCTTCTTGTACTGCGCGCCGTCGAACTGGTCGGCGTACATGTCCCACGGCGTCGCGCCGCCGTCGGTCCAGTGCAGCGTGGCCTGGAAGTCGCCCGGCGGGATGACGTCGGCGAACCAGCCGTCCTGGTTGACGGGGTTGACCGTGGCGTCGGCGCCCAGCGTCGCGGCCGCGTTCTTGATGAGGTCGAGCGCGGTGAGGTAGTCGTTCCAGCCCGCCGGGTTGGTGAGCTCGAAGGTCACCTTCTCGCCGTCCGGGTCGACGAGCTTCTCGCCCTCCCAGGTGTAGCCGGCGTCGGTGAGCAGCGCCTTGGCCCCCTCGACGTCGACGGCGAGGTCGGTGTCCGCGTAGGCGTCGGAGAGGAACGGCTCTCCCGCGGGCAGCGGCAGGCCGGTCGCGTTCGTCAGCGGCGGGTTGACGCCGGAGGTGGCGACGTCCACCAGCTCCTGCCGGTCGACGACCATGTTGAGCGCCTGCCGGAAGGCGACGTCGTCGAACGGCTTCTTCTCGTTGTTGAGGAACAGCGCGTCGATGCCGAGGCCGGCGGCGGCGTACTGGTGGTAGTGCTCCGGGTCCTGCGCGATGTAGACGTTCTCGTAGTCGGCGATGAACGTCCAGCCCCACTGCGCCTCGCCCGTGGTGAGGGCCGTCGTCAGGGCGTTGTTGTCGTTGTACGACGAGTACCGGATCTCCGGGACCTTGGGCTGCCCGCCCCAGTAGTCGTCGCGCGCCTTCACGGTGGCCGCCTGCGGCGTCCACGACTCGAGCGTGTAGGGGCCGGTGCCGACGGGCTCCTCGTTCGTGAACGTCGTCGGGTCGTCGACGTCCTTCCACAGGTGCTCCGGCACCATGAGCAGGTCGTACAGCTTGGACTGGTTGACGTACTGCGGGGCCGTGAACGACACGGTCACGGTGGTGCCGTCGGTCTCGACCTTGTCGTACGGCAGCGCGGCCGCGTTGAGGCCCTCGTGGTCGATCCGGAGCTGGATCGAGAACGCGACGTCGTCCGCGGTGAAGTCCTCACCGTCCGACCAGGTCACGCCCGACCGCGGCGTGATGACGGCCTGCGTGTAGTCCTCGTTCCACTCGATCTTCTCGGCGAGCCAGGGCTCCGGGTCCTCGGACGGCTTGGCCTGGTTGCGCATCATGAGCGGCTCGTAGATGACGAACGCGTAGCCGAGGGAGAGCGCGGACGAGCCGGTCGCGAACGGCGACTGGTTCTGGGTCTGCACGCCGTTGGGCATGCCGACGGTCAGGGTCTCCGTGCCGACGCCGCCGGAAGAGGCGGACGGGCTGTTCCCGCCGGCGCCGCCGCCACAGGCCGCGGCCAGCAGGGCCACGACCGCGGCGCTCGCGACCGCCGTGCTGAGCTTGCGGATTCTCACGGTGTGCCTCCTTGCACGAGCCCCGCCGCCGATGGCGGGGCGATGGGTAGGTGATCGGTGCTGGATGGTCAGGGCTGGATGGTCAGGGCTGGATGGTCAGGGCTGGATGTCGGGCGCGACGACGAGGTCGACGTCGAGCCGGGGGTCGCGCACCGAGCGGCTCGCGGTGAGCCGGTAGGTGCCGGGCGGGGTGGTCCAGCCGCCGGCGGCGGCGTCCCACGTCTGGAGGGCGCGCCGGGGGACGCGCACCTCGGCGGTGGCGCGCTCTCCCGGCGCGGCGTCGACGACGGCGAAGCCGCCGAGCCAGCGCACGGGGCGCTCGGGATCGGTGGCGACCGTGCCGGCGGGCGGGGTCACGTAGACCTGCACGACCTCGCGCCCCGGGCGCGTGCCGGTGTTGCGCACGGCGACGCGCACGACGACGTCCTCCCCTGCGCTGGCAGGTACGGCGTCGGCGGCCTCGTACTCCCACGTCGTCCAGCCGAGCCCGTGCCCGAACGGGGCGGCGGGCTCGTGGCCTCCCGCCCCCGGCCCGGCGTCGAGGCGGCGCTCCCAGGCGCGGTAGCCGACGTCGAGCCGCTCGGCGTAGTCGACGACGCCGCCGGCGGGGATCGCGTGCGGCACGGGCACGTCCGCGGCCCGGGCGGGCAGGGTCCACGGCAGGCGGCCGGACGGCTCGGTGACTCCGGTGAGCACGTCCGCGAGGCCGGTCCCGGCCTCCTGGCCGGGCAGCCAGCCCCACAGCACGGCCGGCGCCTCGTCGTACCAGGGCAGCAGCACCGGCGCACCGGCGTTGACGACCACCACGGTGCGCGGGTTGGCGGCGAGCACGCGCCGCACCAGCTCGTCCTGCGTGCCGGGCAGCGCCAGGTCGGCGCGGTCGTAGCCCTCGGACTCGACCTCGTGCGTGGTGCCCACGACGACGACGGCGACGTCGGCCTCCCTGGCCGCGGCGGCCGCCGCCTCGAGCTCGTCCTCGGCCGTCGGCCCGGGCAGCCGGTGCACCAGCGCGCCGCGCACGAACCGGTCGTAGCCGACGGGGTGCACCACCTGCAGCTCCGCCTCCAGCAGGGTGCCGTCGGCGCCGCCCTCGACGGCGAGGGTCGAGGCGATCGGGTGGTTGTGGCCCGAGGCGAGGATGACGTCCTCGTCCACGACGACGTCGCCGGCGGAGGCCGTCCTGCCGTCCACCGTGACCTGGTGCGCCCCCACCGTGCCCACCCCGAGCTCGTGGGTGCCCGGCTCGTCGGTGCGGACCCGTGCGCTGAGGCGCAGGGTCGCGTCGTCGGGGCCGACGTCGGCGCACCAGCCGTCCCAGGCACCGCGGGTCTCGACGCGGCGGACGGTGCCGTCGGCGGCGAGCCACTCCAGGCGCACGCCCGGCGCGCCGGTGACGGGGTCGGTGCAGCGGGCCGGGTCGAGCGCCGGCGGGTTGCGCAGCACGCGCGAGCCGGCGACGAGATCGACGACCGAGCCCGCCGGGAGCGCGGCGCGCAGCGCCTCGGCGGGGTACGTGAGGCGGTCCGGCACGACGAACGACGAGCCACCGCCCTGGAAGAACGGCTCCACGGCGTGCGCCCCGAGCAGCGCCACGCGCAGGGGCGCGCCGTCGGGCCCGTCCGCGACCGGGACCAGGCCGTCGTTCTTGAGCACGACGACGGAGCGTCCGACGAGCTCGCGCAGCAGCGGCACCGGGTCCTCGGCCGGGACGGGCCCGCCGTCGACGACAGGTCCGCCCGGCAGCGCGAGCCGCCCGACGCGGTGCGCGAGCCGCAGCAGGCGGCGCACCTTGTCGTCGAGGTCGGCGACGGCCACCTCCCCGGACCGGACGGCGGCGAGCAGGCCGTCGCCCCACGGCCCGTCGGGCCCGGGCATCTGCAGGTCGAGGCCGCCGCGCACGGCGGGCGCGACGGACTGCGTGGCGACCCAGTCGCTCACGACGAGGCCGTCGAAGCCCCACTCCTCCTTGAGGACGCCGGTGAGCAGCGGGCGGTGCTCGAGGGCGGGCGCGGCGACGGTGCCGTCGTCGACCCCGCTGTACGCGCCCATGACGCTCCACGCACCGGCGGCGACGAGGCGGTCGAACGGCGCGAGGTACACCTCCCGCAGCGTCCGCTCGTCGACGCGGGCGAGGTAGCGCGTGCGGTCCGTCTCGGAGTCGTTGGCCACGTAGTGCTTCACGCACATCCCGACCCCGCGCTCCTGCGCCGCCGTGACGAGGGCGACGGCGACCTCGGCCGTGAGGTGCGGGTCCTCCGAGTAGCACTCGAAGTGCCGCCCGCCGACGGGCGTGCGCTGGAGGTTGACCTGCGGCGCCAGGACCACGTCCACCCCGTGCCGGCGGGCCTCCGCCGCGAAGAGCCGTCCCGTGCGCCGGGCCAGCTCGACGTCCCACGTGGCGGCGAGCGCCGACGGCGCGGGCAGCATCGCGGAGGTGCCGTGGCCCTGCGGGTCGCGCACCCCCACCGGGCCGTCCGACATGACGACGGGCTCGAGCCCGATCCGCTCGACGGCGCGGGTCGCCCACATGGACGCGCCGACCACGAGGGCGGCCTTCTCGTCGACCCCGAGGAGGTCGACGAGCGCGTCGATCTCGATCTCGGTGCTGGCGTCGGTGCTGGCGTCGGTGCTGTTGACAGCGGTCTGCGATGACACGCGGCGGTACTCCCTCGTCCTGGTCGGCGTCGACTGGCGCCCAGTGAAGCACAGTTACTGACAGGTAAGTAAGTAGACGAAGGTCACAGTATGGTGACGCCATGGCAGACGGCAGCACCCCGCGACGGACCCGCCCCTCGAAGGCCGAGCGGCGCGAGGAGATCCTCGGCGCGGCGACGCGCGTGTTCGGCTCGAAGGGCTATCACGCGGGGTCGCTGGTCGACGTCGCCGAGCAGGTGGGCATCACGCACGCGGGCGTGCTGCACCACTTCGGCAGCAAGGACAAGCTGCTGTGGGCCGTGCTGGAGTACCGCGACCGGGTCGACGTCGAGCACCTCGAGGGGCAGCACATCCCCGGCGGACTCGACCTGTTCCGCCACCTCATGACGACCGCGCGGATCAACGCCGACCGGCGCGGCATCGTGCAGGCCTACTCGGTGCTCACGGGCGAGTCCGTCACCGACGGCCACCCGGCGGCCGCCTGGGTCACCGAGCGCTTCACGGTGCTGCGCGGCGAGATCACCACGGCGCTGCGGCAGGTGGCGCAGGAGCGCGGCGTGGCGCTCGAGGAGGCACGCGCCCGCAGCGCCGCCAGCGCCGTCATCGGCGTCATGGACGGCCTCCAGGTGCAGTGGCTCCTGGACCCGGACGCCGTCGACCTCGCGGAGGAGACCGCGTTCGCGATCGAGGCGATCCTCGCCGCCGTCCTCGCCGGGCCGGACGCCCCGCGCGTCGTCCCCGCGAGGTAGTCCAGAGATCCGCGAGGTAGCTCGGAAGACCGCGAGGTAGCTCACAGGTCGGCCCGGTGGCGCTCCACCGTGGCCCGACGAGCTACCTCGCGGTTCTTCGAGC
>NZ_JBHTVC010000030.1:29025-55930 GCF_042793275.1 Isoptericola sp. NPDC056578 | reverse complement strand
GCCCTAACCCTTGGGGCGCGGGGGGGGCCCCCCCGCGGGGGGGGGGCCGCCCTCGGCCGTTGCCCGGGGGATTCACCCGGTGGGGCCGGGTGAAAAATGCGCTGACCTGGGCCGATACGCGATCGGCGCCCCCGCGGGTCCCCATACTGGCGTGCAGCACCGCCGGACCGCGCCCGCGCGACGAGGCGACCGGCCCCGAGCGGTCGTGGCCACGACGGCCGTGCTTCGTCTCGCGGCCGTTGCCTCGGCCGCCGATCCTCGGAGGATCCGTGGAACGTCTCCACCCGGCGCCGCGTCGACGTCGCGGTCGCGCGTCGGCGCTCGTCACGGCCCTGTCGCTGATCGTCGCGCCGCTCCTGGTCGCACCGCAGGCCTCGGCGGCCGTCGTCGCGACGGAGGCCACCGGCGCACCGGCGGCCCTGACGGACGTCGTCGCCCCGGCGGCGGACCAGCTCGTCGTCGACGGCACGCTGCAGGTCGGCGAGGACGTCGCGATCGACCCGCGGCCGGACCTGTGGGCGCCGGCCGGCGTCGAGCTCGCGTTCACCTACCGCTGGTTCGCCGGTGACGACCTGGTCGCACAGGGCGCGGAGCCCACGCTGACGCTCGCGCCGGCGACGGTCGGCGACCCGGTCAGCGTCGAGGTGACCGGCACCGCCCCCGAGGGCGCCGTCGACGGCGCGGCGTCGGCCTCGGTCGTGGTCGCGGCAGACGGCGCGGTGGCCGAGGGCGAGCTCGTGGCCCAGGCCCCGACGATCAGCGGGACGGCGGCGTTCGGGCAGACCCTCACGGCGGACGCCGGGGCCTGGGAGCCGGCGGCCACCCTCACGTACCAGTGGTGGCGTGGGCACGACCCCGTCAGCGGGGCCACGACGCCGACCTACACCCTGACCGCCGCCGACCTGGGCAGGACGATCGCGGTCACGGTGTCGGGCGCCGCGGACGGCTACGCGTCCCGGACGCTGACGTCGGAGCGGACGGCCGCCGTCGTCGCGGCCGGCCTGTCCACGGGGACCCCGACGATCAGCGGCACCGTCCGGGTGGGCTCGAAGGTCACGGCCGAGCCGGGCACCTGGACCTCGAAGACCACGCTGAGCTACCAGTGGTACGCGTCCGGCACGACGATCTCGGGCGCGACGGCGTCGACGTACACGCCGTCGTCGTCGCTGAAGGGCAGGACCCTGACCGTCAGGGTGACCGGCACGAAGTCCGGGTACACCACCGTGACGAGGACGAGCGCCGGCGCGAAGGTCGCGCCGGGGGTGCTGTCGGCGCCGAGGCCGACCATCAAGGGCACCGTCAAGGTGGGCAGCACCGTCTCCGTGTCGCGCGGGACGTGGAAGCCCGGGGCGACGACCTACCGCTACCAGTGGAAGATCAGCGGCCGGACCATCCCGGGCGCCACGCGCTCCACGTACACGATCCCGTCGAGGTACGCCGGCAGGACGCTCACCGTCAGCGTCACGGGCAGCCGCAGCGGCTACGCCACGCGCACGGTGACGAGCTCCGGCTCGAGCGTGCTGCGCGTCTACTCCAGGACCTCCGCGCCCCAGGTCTCCGGGTCCGTCCGGGTCGGCTCCACGCTCAAGGTGAGCAGCAAGGGCACCTGGAGCCCCGCGCCGACGTCGTGGAAGTACCAGTGGAAGGCCGACGGCACCGCCATCAAGGGCGCCACCGGGTCGTCGTTCACGCTCACGTCCGCCCAGCACGGCAAGACGATCACCGTGACCGTCTCCGGCGTCCGCCGGGGCTACGCGACGTCGTCCCGGACCAGCGCCGCCACCGCCAAGGTGGCCTGGCCCGTGGGCGTCAGCAAGCCCCGGGTGACCGGGAACCCGGCGCAGCAGTGGGTGACGTCAGGGAAGACCGCGACGTTCACGGCCAAGGCCACCGGCGGCCGTCTGAGGTACCAGTGGCAGACGTCGTCGGACGGCAAGAAGTGGACCGACCTGTCGGGGAAGACCTCGGCGACCCTGAAGCTCTCGACCCGATCCTTCCGCGACGGGTCGCGCGTCCGGGCCGTCGTGAAGAACGTCGCCGGCACGGCCACGAGCAAGTCGGCGTGGCTCTGGGTCGACTCCACGCGCAGCGACCCGCACAGGCCGAACGTGGCGTTCTCGACGCTGGACTGGTCCGCGATCATCGGTTCGAGCGCTTCGACGACATGGGCGGGCTCGTCGAAGCTCGTGCAGGCGCCGATGGCCGTCTGCTACTACGGGGACGGCAGCGCGCTGCCGTGGCTCGACCTCGGCATCGAGTACGTGGGCAGCAACGGCGTCGTCTACGACGAGGGCGACGAGTTCTTCGACGACGACATCTGGGGGACGTCGGAGCTGTACAACGGCGGTTGCACGTCGTTCACGGCCTATGCCCTCGTCCCGTCCGGTGCGGTCAGCGGTGGCACGTGGCGCCTGACCGACTCGTCAGGGTATGAGGACTACATCCAGTGGGTCGACGGCGTCTGACGCCGTCCGCAGGCGAGGGCGCGGTCCGTGCTGCACGGACCGCGCCCTCGTCCCTGTCCCGGGTCAGCGGCCTGCCGCGTAGCCCTGCGCCCCGCGGGGGTTGGCGGCCGCGCCGAGCACGCCGGTGGCGGGGTCGCGCGTGACGGCGCTGAGCCGCCCGAGCGCCCAGTCGCCGGCGAGCGTGAGCTCGTGGCCGCGCTCGACCAGCCCGGCGAGGACGGTGGCGCCGAGCCTGTCCTCGACGACGGCGCCGCCGGGCGTCCAGGTGCGCGGCCAGAACGAGCCGGGCGCGGACGTCGTGTGCAGGGCGGGGGCGTCGATCGCCTCCTGGGGCGTGTACCCGCCCACCAGGACGCGCAGCAGGAACGCGAGCTGCCACTGGTCCTGCTGGTCGCCGCCCGGCGACCCGCACGCGAGCACGGGCGACCCGTCGCGCAGCACGAGCGTCGGGGTGAGGGTGGTGCGCGGCCGGCGGCCGGGCGTCAGGGCGGACGGCGACGCCTCGTCCAGCCACGTCATCTGGAGCCGGGTGCCCAGGGCGAACCCGAGTCCCGGCACCGCGGGGGAGGACTGCAGCCAGCCGCCCGACGGCGTCGCGCTGATCATGTTGCCCCATCGGTCCACGACGTCGAGGTGGCAGGTGTCGCCGCGGGTCGCGCCCGTCGCGTCGGTCTCGAGGCCGTCGCCGTTCAGGGGCGCGGTCGCCCCGACCACGACGGTCGGCTCGCCGACGCCGGCGGCGGGGCCGCCGGCCGGGGCCCCGGGCAGGGCGGCCGCGGGGACGTCCGTGGCGTACGACGTGCGCAGGGGCGGCGCCGCCGGGGTGTCACGGCCGGGCACGGAGCCGGGACGCACCTCGTGGGACGCGCGGTCGCCGATCAGCGCGCGGCGGGCGGCCGCGTACTCGGCGGACAGCAGGACGTCGAGCGGCACGGCGTCGCCCTCGGCGGCGTCCAGGTCGCCGAACCAGGTGTCGCGGTCGGCGAGCGCGAGCTTCAGCGCCTCGAGCACGGTGTGCGCGCCGAGCTCGGTCGACGGGTCGAGGCGCGCGTCGTCGAAGCCGTCGAGGATGCGCAGCGCCTCCAGCAGCGCGGGGCCCTGCCCCCAGGCGCCGGTCTTGGCCACCGTGTACCCGCGGAAGTCGACCGTCACGGCGTCCTCGAACGACGCCTCGAACCCGGCGACGTCCGCCGCGGTGAGCACGCCCGCGTGGTCGCGGCCGTCGGCGTGCCGGTGCGGCGTGCGCACGAACTCCTCGACCGCCTCGCCGACGACGGCCTTCCACGTGGCGCGTGCGGCGTCGACCGCGCCGGCCCGGTCGGCGCCGCGGGCGGCGGCGTCGGTCTCCGCGGCCACGAGGCGCTCGAGGACCGCGGCCAGCTCGGGGTTGGTGACGAGCTCGCCGGGCTCCGGCGCGCGCCCGCCCGGCAGCCAGCGTTCCGCGGACGTGGGCCAGGACGTGCGGAACAGCTCCGCGACGCCCTCGACCGTGCGGCACACCGCGGCCAGCACCGGGTGGCCGTCGCGGGCGTACCCGATGGCGGGGGCGAGGGCGTCCGCCACGGTCCACGTGCCGTGGTCGCGCAGCAGCAGGAGCCACGCGTCGACGGCGCCCGGCACGGCGGCCGCCAGCGCGCCCGAGCCGGGCACGAGGTCCAGGCCCTCGACGTCGCGGTAGTGCGCGATCGTCGCCGCGGCCGGCGCCGGGCCCTGCCCCATCAGCACCCGGGGGCGCCCGGGGGCGTCCGCGGTCGCGAGGATCGCCGTCATGTCCCCGCCGGGGCCGTTGAGGTGCGGCTCGACGACGTGCAGCACGAACGCCCCCGCGACGGCGGCGTCGAAGGCGGTGCCGCCCCGCTCCAGCACCGACTGGGCGCTCGCGCTCGCCAGCCAGTGCGTGGAGGCGGCCATCCCGAACGTGCCGCGCAGGTCCGGGCGCGTGGGGTGGGGAGGCGGGGGAGTGAACGTCATCGAGGATCCTCCGTGGTGTGTCCGACGGCGGCGACGAGGAGCGTGAGCACCGCGCTCACGCCCACGCCCCACGCCAGGTGGGCCTGCAGCAGCAGGGCGCCGGCGGCCGCGCCGGCGCAGATGAGGGCGATCGCGGCGACGCGCCGCCCGGAGTGGGTGCCGTGGCCGCCGGCGAGCCGGGAGTCGGCGGCCAGGCCGGTGATGGTCGACGTCACGACGACCGTGGTGACGTCCTTGACCGACAGATGACGCGCCGTCGCCGCCTGCGTGCCCATCGCGAGGGCCAGCAGCCCGGTCACGACGAGCTGCACGGCGTGCGGGAGGTCGTCGCCCGACACGGCGAGCAGCACCGTGATCGCGGCGAGCAGCGCCCCGACGGTCGCGAACATCCCCGTGGTGCGGGCCGTCCACCCGACCTGCACCGGGCGCAGCGCCACGCCCGCGACCGTCGCGCCGGCCATGAACGTGCCCAGCGCGAGCAGCGGGCCGACCACGGGCAGGTCGTCGCCGCCGGCCAGCGCCATCCCGAGGATGACGACGTTGCCCGTCATGTTGCCGGTGAACACCCGGTCGAGGCCGAGATAGCCGACGGCGTCGGCGATCCCGGTGGAGAACGTCAGGGCGAGCATGAGGGCGAGATGGAGGCGGTCGCGGTCACGACGGAGCGGTCCGAGGAGCGAGGGCACCAGGTCACCGTAGCGACCGGCCCCGGGTGGATGCCCGGGGCGCTGGACAGTTCCAGATGACACCGGGGTGGATCCGTGCCTAATCTGCCCTGTTGGTCACAGCATGATAAAGATCACGGGGGTTTTGCCAGGGCCGCGTACAGAGCCGTGCCGGAGATGGCCTAACGTCGTGAACAGTGTGTGGCCGCGTCGTGCCGGCGTACGAAGCCGTGACGACGCCGCCACCGCCCGGCAGACGAGCGTCGCCGTCGCGCCGGGCAGGCCATGTCCCCGACCCCGGGAGAGTTGTGTCAGCCATCCAGGCAAATGGTTTGACGAAGATCTTCGGACGCCGCCCGCAGCGCGGCGTCCGCATGTTGGAAGAGGGCGCCGATCGCGCCAAGCTGCGCAAGGAAGGTCTCACCGCCGCGGTCATCGACGCCACGTTCGACGTCGAGCCCGGCGAGATCTTCGTCGTCATGGGACTGTCGGGATCCGGCAAGTCCACCCTGATCCGCACGGTGAACGGGCTCCTCGAGCCCACCGCCGGATCCATCAGCATCGACGGGCAGGACGTCACGCACCTGTCCAAGGCCGGCCTCCGCGAGGTCCGCCGCACCAAGGTGAGCATGGTGTTCCAGCACTTCGCACTGCTGCCGCACCGCACCGTCGGCGAGAACGCCGCCTACCCGCTTCAGCTGCGGGGCGTGAACAAGGCCGAGCGCGAGCAGCGCGCCGAGGAGGCCCTGGGTATGGTCGGCCTGGCCGGCTGGGGCGGCTCGCTGCCGTCCGAGCTGTCCGGCGGCATGCGCCAGCGCGTCGGCCTGGCCCGCGCGCTCGCCGCGGGCACCGACGTCCTGCTCATGGACGAGGCGTTCAGCGCCCTGGACCCGCTGATCCGCAAGGAGATGCAGGACCAGCTGCTGGAGCTCCAGTCCGAGCTCGGCAAGACCATCCTGTTCATCACCCACGACCTCAACGAGGCCATGCGCCTCGGCGACCGCATCGCCATGATGCGCGACGGCCGCATCGTGCAGGTCGGCACCGCCGAGCAGATCCTCAACGAGCCGGCCAACGACTACGTCGCGCAGTTCGTCGCGGACGTCGACCGCAGCCGCGTGCTCACCGCGTCCGCGGTGATGGAGCGCCCCGCCGCGGTCATCGGCGTCGAGTCCGGGCCCAAGGCCGCGCACAAGCTGCTGCGCGAGCACCAGGTCCCCGCGCTGATCGTCACGGGCCGCAACCGTCGCCTCGAGGGCGTCGTCTGGGAGGACGACGTCGCGAACGCCGTCAAGCAGGGCGCCGACAAGCTCCCGCTGAGCGACGAGGGCGCCATCCGCGTGACCCCCGACACCCCGCTCATCGAGATCCTCGGCGACGCCGCGTCGAGCCGTGCGCCGCTGGCCGTCGTCGACGAGAACGGCCGGCTCCTGGGCGTGATCCCCCGCGTGACGCTGCTGAGCGCGCTGTCGATGCCCGACGGCGAGAACGGCGCGACGGGCGACGAGCCCGCCGCCCCTGCCGCTGCCCCGGGCGGCGACGGCGACACCGTCCTCGACCCCGCGGGAGCGAACTGATGACCATCCCCAACCTGCACCTGGGCGACTACGTCGCGGACGGCGTCGACTGGATCAAGGAGAACCTCGAGCCGCTGCTCGACGGCATCAGCACGGGCCTGTCGACCCTCGTCGACGGGATCTCCGACCTGCTCCTCGCGCCGACGCCGCTCGTGGTCGTCGTCGTGTTCGCGCTGCTCGCGCTGCTCGTCCGTTCGTGGGCGTTCGCGGCGTTCACCGTCGTCGGCATGCTCCTCATCGTGAGCATGGAGATGTGGGAGCCCGCGATGGAGACCCTCGCGCTGGTCCTCGTCGCCGCGCTGATCGCCCTGATCATCGCCGTCCCGCTCGGTATCCTCGCGGCCCGCAGCAGCGGGTTCAGCACGGTGGTCCGGCCGATCCTGGACTTCATGCAGACCATGCCGGCCTTCGTCTACCTGGTGCCGGTCGTGATCTTCTTCGGCATCGGCGTGGCGCCCGGCGTCTGCGCGACCATCGTCTTCGCCCTGCCCCCCGGCGTGCGCCTCACCGAGCTGGCGATCCGCCAGGTGGACCGCGAGACCGTCGAGGCCGGCGAGTCCTTCGGCGGCACGAGCGGCCAGATCCTGCGAGGCATCCAGCTGCCGCTGGGCCTGCCGACGATCATGGCCGGCGTCAACCAGGTCATCATGCTCGCGCTGTCGATGGCGGTCGTCGCCGGCCTCGTCGGGGCCGGGGGTCTCGGCCAGGAGGTCGTCGGCGCGATCTCGCAGCTCGACGTCGCCCTGGGCTTCGAGGGCGGCCTGTCGGTCGTCATCATCGCCATCTACCTGGACCGTCTCACCGGCGCGATCGGGCAGCAGAACAGCCGGTCGCTCCTCGCCGTGCTGCGCCGTCGCCGGCGCGTCGCGCCCGCCGCCTGAGCGTGTCCGGTCCCGACGCACGGGACCGCACTCTTCGAACGTCGGCGCGCGGCGTCGACAGGAAAGGAAGTACAACCATGAGCACCCACCGCATGAGCCCTCGCCTCCGGCGCGGCACCGCCCTCGCGGCGGTCGCCACCCTCGGCCTGACGCTGGCCGCCTGCAGCAGCGACGACGGCGGCAGCGAGGGCGGCGACAAGGAGGTGACCCTCGGCTACGTCCCCGGCTGGCCCGACGGGCTCACCATGGCGAACCTCCTCGAGCACCAGCTCACGGCCGCCGGCTACGACGTCGAGCTCGAGGAGCTGAACGACGTCGGCGTGCTGTACACGGCGGTCGCCGACGGCGACGTCGACATGTACCCGTCCGCCTGGTCGGGCCTCCACGAGAGCTACATGGAGAAGTACGAGGGCAAGCTCGAGAACCTCGGCGACTTCTACGACGGCGGGACGACGTACCTCGGCGTGCCCGAGTACACCGACGTGGACTCCATCGAGGACCTGGCCGACAACGTCGACAAGTTCGGCGGCACGATCACGGGCATCGAGGCGAGCGCCGGCGTGATGGACGACACCGAGGAGGTCATCGAGGCCTACGGGCTGGAGGACGCGGGCTACACGCTCAAGCCGTCCGGCACGCCGGCGATGCTCGCGGCCCTCGACGACGCGATCAAGAGCAAGGAGGACATCCTCGTCACGATGTGGACCCCGTTCTGGCCGAACGCGGTCTACCCGCTGAAGCAGCTCGAGGACCCCAAGGGCGCGTTCGACATCGAGAACAACCTGCAGTTCCAGGCCACCGCAGGGTTCGGCGACGAGCAGCCCGAGGTCGCCGAGTGGCTCGGCAAGATCAAGCTGGACGACGAGCAGTACTCCTCGCTGGAGAAGGCCGTGGCCCAGGACAACGCCGACGACCCGCAGGCCGGCGTCGAGGCGTGGCTCGAGGAGAACCCGGACGTCGTCCCGGCGTTCGAGGGCTGACCTCCGCAGCACCGATCGAATCACCGATCGACATCACCGATCGACCCGAGACGCCCGCCCGGTCCGCACCAGGCGGGCGTCTCGGCGTTCGGAACGCTTGCCCGGGGCGCGGGCACCGGCGCTAGGTTGACCTCTGCCCCCTTCATTTGCCCACCGCGCCGCATCATCGACGAGGAGAGCGCACGGATGAGAAGGACCGGAACGGCAGGCGTCGTCCTGCTCGCCCTGACGGTCGCCGGGAGCGTGTCGGCCTGCACCGACGACGACGCCGGTGCGGCGACCCTCGCCGAGCTGCAGGCCTCCGCGAGCGCCGGCCCCGGCCTCGACCCGGAGGAGCAGGCCGAGCAGAAGGCGATCGACGACGCCACGGGCGTGCTCGACGACTTCCGCGCGCTGGAGGCCGAGGTGGCGAACGACGGGTACGGAGGGTGGACCCGGCTGACCATGGACTACTGGGGCGGTGAGCTGGCGGAGGCCTACGCCCCCTGGTACCGGGACATGGCGGAGAAGGGCTGGTACACCACGGGTGCGGCCGAGATGGTCGACTCGGAGGTGACGGGCTACACCGCGCGGGGCGCTGGGTACGAGAAGATCGAGTTCACCACCTGCCTGGACACGTCGGGGCTGCGCATGCACGAGAAGGACGGCACCGAGATCCCGTTGCCGAACGACACCGCCGAGCGGTACGTCAACGTGTACGAGCTCGAGCACCAGGGCAAGGACGGGGCGTGGCGGGTGACGGACTCCACCGGGCAGATGGAGCGGTCGTGCTGACCCTCCGGCGGGTCGTGACGCTCGCGTTCGTGCTGGCCTGGGGCGCCGTGGCGGGGGCCGGGCTCCCGGCGCAGGCCGCGCCGTCGGACTGCAGGTCGCCGGGCGGGATCAGCATGGGGTGCGACGACGAGGTCCCGGCCGATCCCGGGGACCCGCCCGACGGCCCCGGCGGCGGGGGCAGCGGCAGCGAGCGGCAGTGCAAGATGCCCGGGGGGTACGGGCTGCCCGAGTACGTCGTCGACTGCAGGACCGACGCCGGCACCTGGAACGCCTCCCGCCTGTGCTACGAGAAGCTCGTGAGCCCGCAGCCGCCCACGAGCGACCCGGTGTGGGACGGCAACGACGAGGGCTACATCGTGACCTGCTCGCCGTCGGAGGAGTGGTGCAACGAGGTGGCCATTCCCGGCGGCACCGGCCCCGCGGCGTGCCTCACGACGACCGACGGCTGGCAGGAGAACCCGCCGGGTGCGCCGCCGGCCGACCCGGCCGCGATAGCCCGGCGGGCGTTCGCCGCGTTGCCCCTCACGGCGATCGACATCGGCATCGTGCCCGAGGACGGACCGGGACGGGTCGGCCTGGTCGGCATGCCCACGTGGATGTGGGCGCGGAGCCCGACGGCGAACCAGGTCGGGCCGCGCGAGACGTCGGCCACGGACCAGGGCCTGACGGTCAGTCTGGACGCCCGGGTCGACCGCGTCGTGTGGGACATGGGCGACGGCACCACCGTGACGTGCGACGGACCCGGGACGCCCTACCAGGACTCCTACGGCAAGAAGGAGTCGCCCGACTGCGGGCACACGTACACGCGGCAGGGCGAGTACCAGGTGACCGCCACGACCTACTGGGTCGCGGACTGGACGGGTGGTGACCAGTCCGGGCAGCTCACCGACGACTTCACGTCGCCGGCGACGACGATCACGGTGGGGGAGCTGCAGGTCCTGACCCGGTGACCGCCCGGGCGGGTGAAGTCGGCCACGGTGGGACCGGTTCGCCGGCGTCCTCGGGGATACTTGTCCGGCGACGCCGGCGCACCGCCTGGGGAGGGGGCGCGTCCGCGGGTCGAATCGCGGACCCCCGCCCCGGGAACGGGGCCCCCGACCTGGAGAACTCTGTGAAGTCAACCCTGCCTGCGCGCCGCCACGGCCGTCTCGTCGCCCTCGTCACCGCCGTGACGCTGCTGGCGGCCCCGCTCGCCGTCGTCCCCGCGGCCCTGTCCGCGCCGTCGGCGTCGGCGGCGACCGCCACGTCCGTGACGATCAAGAAGATCGGCACCAAGACCGCGCCCTACGCGAAGAAGGCGACGGTCAAGCCGATCGTCGTCGCCCAGGGCAAGGTCTCGGTGAAGTCCAAGACGCTCACGGTGAAGAAGTCCGGCAAGACGATCGCCAAGAACAAGAAGTCCGTGCGGCTGAAGGCCGGCACCTACAAGGTGACGACGCGGGTCACCTACAGGACCTACCGGTTGACCTCGGCGCACACGAAGGTCTGGTCGGCGACGAAGGCCACGACCAGGACGCAGACGCTCGTCGTCAAGCAGGGCAAGAAGCCGTCGCAGACGTCGCCCGTCAGCAAGTACGACTGCCCGAGCTGGGCGCCGATCAAGGGCAACCAGTCGGGGATCTACCACGTCCCCGGCGGGCGGTACTACAAGCAGACCACCCCGGAGAAGTGCTTCACCACCGAGTCCGCCGCGCGCAAGGCGGGCTACCGCGCGTCGAAGAACGGCTGACCGAGGCCGTCGTCGCACCACGACCGCTCCGGACGGGGCCGGCACCCCCGCGGGTGCCGGCCTCGCTGCGTCCGGGACGGCCCGCGGTCTACCCTGGGTGCTGGCCCGCTCCGTCGACGACCGACGGCAGGCCACGCGCAGACGGGAGCCCCCAGCGCACACGGCTCATACCGCAGACCCCAGGAGGGCGACCATGTCCACGACCGCTGAGGCACCCGGCACGACGGGCTTCGACGAGGCTCCCGGCCGCTACAAGGTGCGCTCGCTCGCGCTGGCGGAGGCCGGCCGGCACCAGATCCGGCTCGCCGAGCACGAGATGCCCGGCCTCATGGCGCTGCGCGCCGAGTACGGCGAGTCGCAGCCGCTGGCGGGTGCCCGCATCGCCGGCTCCCTGCACATGACGGTCCAGACCGCCGTCCTCATCGAGACGCTCGTCGCGCTCGGCGCCGAGGTGCGCTGGGCCAGCTGCAACATCTTCAGCACGCAGGACGAGGCGGCCGCGGCGATCGTCGTCGGCCCGCACGGGACCCCCGAGGACCCGCAGGGCGTCCCGGTCTTCGCGTGGAAGGGCGAGAGCCTCGAGGAGTACTGGGACTGCACCGAGCAGATCCTCGTCTGGCCCGGCGCGGAGAACGGCCAGGGCGGCCCCAACCTCATCCTCGACGACGGCGGCGACGCCACGATGCTGGTGCACCTGGGCCTGCAGTACGAGCGCGCCGGCGTGGTGCCGCCCGACACGCTGCCGGGCGAGCCGGACCACACGCACGAGATGAACGTCGTGCGCGGCGTGCTGCGCCGGGCGCTCGACTCCGACCCGCTGCGCTGGACGACGGTCGCGCAGAGCATCGGCGGCGTCACCGAGGAGACGACGACGGGCGTGCACCGGCTCTACCACCTCGCCGAGGCGGGGGAGCTGATCTTCCCGGCGATCAACGTCAACGACTCGGTCACCAAGTCGAAGTTCGACAACAAGTACGGCATCCGCCACTCGCTGCCGGACGGCATCAACCGCGCCACCGACATCCTCATCGGCGGCAAGGTCGCGTTCGTGTGCGGCTACGGCGACGTCGGCAAGGGCGCGGCGGAGGCGTTCCGCGGCCAGGGGGCCCGCGTCATCGTGTCCGAGGTGGACCCGATCTGCGCGCTGCAGGCCGCGATGGACGGCTTCCAGGTGGCGCGCCTGGAGGACGTGATCGGCGAGGCGGACTTCGTCATCACCACCACGGGCAACAAGGACGTCGTGCGCACCGAGCACATGCTCGCGCTCAAGGACAAGGCCGTCGTCGGCAACATCGGGCACTTCGACAACGAGATCGACATGGCCGGTCTCGCGGCCGTCCCGGGCGTCGTCAAGACGGAGATCAAGCCGCAGGTGCACGAGTGGACGCTGCCGGCCGGCGACGGCCGCGCCGAGCGGTCGATCATCGTGCTGTCCGAGGGGCGCCTGCTCAACCTGGGCAACGCGACCGGGCACCCGTCGTTCGTCATGTCGAACTCGTTCGCCAACCAGGTGATCGGCCAGCTGGAGCTGTTCGCCGACATGGCCCGCCCGGCCGAGGAGCGGCAGTACGAGCGCCAGGTGTACCGCCTGCCCAAGGTGCTCGACGAGAAGGTCGCGCGCCTGCACCTCGACGCCCTCGGCGTGCGGCTCACCGAGCTGAGCAAGGAGCAGGCCGAGTACCTCGGCGTGCCGGTGGAGGGCCCGTACAAGCCGGAGCACTACCGCTACTGACGGCCCGTCGCCCTGCGCACGGGGGACAGCCCCCGTGCGCAGGGTGGCACGCCGGATGTCGGCTCGGCGACCGGGGCGGCAGCCTGGAAGCATGACCAGCATGACGTCCACCGACGGCCCGGTGCCGCCGCCCGCGAACCCGCCGACCTCGCCGTCGTCCACGCAGCCCGCAGAGCGTCCGGCGGCGTCCCCGCGGGCGACGACGGACGGGGCGCCGCCGTTCCTCCTCGCCCCGTTCGACGGCCGGACCTGGCGTGCCTACGGCTTCCTGTGGCTCTCCCTGCTGCTCGCACCGTTCGCGTTCACGTACGCGATCTTCACCGTCTCGTTCATGGCGGGGGTGGCGGTCACCGTCGTGGGCCTGTTCGTCGCCGGCGGCGTGCTGCTCGGCGCGCGCGGCTGGGGCTCGACGTACCGCCGGATGGCGGTCCGCTACCTGGGCGTCGAGATCGCCGAGCCGGCGCCCCGCACCCCGCGCAAGGGGTTCTGGCGGCGGCTCGGCGGGATGCTCGGTGACGCGACCGCGTGGCGCGCGCTGCTGTACATGGCGGTGACGTTCCCGCTGGCGATCGCGTCGTTCGTCGTGAGCACGGTGTTCCTCGCCGTCGCGCTCGGCGGGATGACGCACTGGTTCTGGTCGCGCTGGCTGCCGCTGCAGCAGGCGGGCGACGGCACCTGGCACCGGGGCGCGTCGTTCGGCACGGACTGGTTCGTCGACACTCCGGCCCGTCAGCTCCTGCTCGTCGCGGTCGGCGTGATCCTGCTGTACCTGTGGCCGCAGGTGCAGTCGATGTTCGTCGGCCTCTTCCGGCTCCTGGCGGAGGGCCTGCTCAGCCCCACGCGCGCCAGCCTGCGCGTGGCGTACGCCGAGCGGGCCCGCGCCGTCACCGTCGAGGACGCCGACGAGCGCCTGCGCCGCATCGAGCGCGACCTGCACGACGGCACCCAGGCGCACCTCGTCGCCGTCGCCATGCAGATCGGCGAGGCGCGCGAGCTGCTGCGCGACGGCACCGACGGCGTCGACACGGCGGAGCTCGCCGCCGTCCTGGAGACCGCCCACTCGAGCACGAAGGACACGCTCGCCGAGCTGCGCGAGCTCGCCCGCGGCATCCGCCCGCCCGCGCTGGACGCCGGCCTCGCCGTCGCCCTCGAGACGCTCGCCGCGCGGGCCGCGCTGCCGGTGCGGGTGCACGCCGTCGGGCTGGACGGCGCGGACCTCCCACCCAGCGTCACCGCCATCTCCTACTTCGCGGTCGCGGAGCTGGTCGCCAACGCGACGAAGCACGCCCGGGCGACCGGGGTCGACGTCGTGGCGGGCGTGGAGCCGATCGCGGACGCCGCGACCGGGGCGGCCGTGCGTGCGCTCGTGCTGCGCGTGCACGACGACGGCGTGGGCGGTGCGGCGGTGCGCGCGCCCGACGCCTCCGGCAGGGGCAGCGGCCTCGCGGGGCTCACGGACCGGTTGTCGGGCGTCGACGGGACGCTCCGGGTGGTCAGCCCGGCGGGAGGGCCTACGGTGATCACCGTGACGATCCCGCTGCCCGCCCCCGGGTCCCGCCGATGACGCCCGGCGCGCCGACCGGCCCGAGCCCGCTGCGCGTCGTGGTCGCGGAGGACTCCGCCATCCTGCGCGACGGGCTCGTCGCCCTCCTGTCGCGCCGTGGGCACGACGTCGTCGCGGCGGTGCCGGACGGCGACGCCCTCGTCCGCGAGGTCACGACCCTTGCCGCCGCCGATGCGCTGCCCGACGTGCTCGTCGCCGACATCCGCATGCCGCCGTCGCACACCGACGAGGGGCTGCGCGCGGCCGAGGCGCTGCGCGCCGCGCACCCCGGCCTGCCGGTGCTGGTGTTCTCCCAGTGGGTCGAGACGCGCTACGCGTCCCGGCTGCTCGAGGGCGACCCGCGCGGCGTCGGGTACCTGCTGAAGGACCGCGTCGCCGACGTCGGGGACTTCGTCGCCGCCCTCGGCCGGGTCGCGGCGGGGGAGACGGTGCTCGACCCGGAGGTGGTGCGGCAGCTCATGGGCGCGCATCGCTCGCCGGAGGACGGCGTCGGCCGCCTGACGCCGCGCGAGAAGGAGGTCCTGGAGCTCATGGCGCAGGGCCGCTCCAACGGCGCCATCGCCGAGCAGCTGTACCTGTCGTACGGGGCGGTGGAGAAGAACGTGGCCGCCATCTTCACCAAGCTCGACCTGCCGCAGGACTCCGCCGACCACCGGCGCGTGCGCGCCGTCCTGCGCTACCTGGGCGTCGACGCCTGACCCCCGACCTGTCAGAGCCTGCGCGTGGTATGCCCGGCGCGCCTCCTGACAGGTCGACGGGGGATGTCCCCCGGACCGGCACGGGGGAGACGGCGGGCGGCGAGGGGGCCAGGCCCATGTCGGACGACGTCGCAGGTCACGAGGCTGGAAGGGTCCTCGTCGCCCAGCCTCAGGAGCCATCGTGGCCGTCCTCGACGCCCCCGCACCACCGGTCCCGACCGCACCGCTCGCACGACCCCGTCCTGTCGCCCCGGCGGCACGGCCGCGGCGGGCGCGGGACCCGTTCGTCGACGTCGTCCGGGCGCTCGGCACCCTCGGGGTGGTGCTGCTGCACTGGCTGATGGCGGAGGCCACGTGGGACGGGCGGACGCTCCTCGTCGGCAACGCGCTCGGCCACGGCGCCGGCTGGCTCGTCACCTGGCTGCAGCCCTTGGCCCTGCTGTTCTTCGCGGCGGGCGCCTCCGCCGGGTACCAGCGCTCCGCCACGACCTTCGGGGGTCGCGGCTGGGGCGGGACCGTCCTCGCCCGGCTGCGGGCGACGGCCCGGCCCGTCGGGGCGTTCGTCGGCGCGTGGGCGCTCGCGGTCGCCGCGCTCCTCGCCGTCGGGGTGCCCGACGACGCGGTGTGGCGGATGGCGCGGATGGCGCCGCAGCTGCTGTGGTTCCTCGGGGTGTGGGTGGTGCTCATGGCGCTCACGCCTCTGCTCCGCGCGGCCTGGCAGCGCTGGCGGTGGGGCGCCCTCGTCGTCGCCGTGGCGCTGCCGCTGACCCTCGACGCGCTGCGGTTCGGGCTCCCCGGCGAGCTCACCGGTGGGCTCGCCTGGGCCAACGTGCTGCTCGCGTGGGCCGCGCCGTTCCTGGCCGGCATCGCGTACGCCGCCGAGCGCAGCGCCCCGCGCCGGCCGGTGCCCGACCCGGCCGCCGACCCGCTGACCCGTCGCGGTGCCCGGCTGGCCCTGGCCGCCGGCGCCCTCGCGGCCGTCGCCGCGACGGTCGTGCTCGTGGCGGCGGGGCCGTACCCGCTCAGCCTCGTCGGGATGCCGGGGGACGAGATCTCCAACCTCGGCCCGCCCACGGCGCCCGTCGTCGCGCACGCCGTCGCGCAGGTCTGCCTGGTGCTGCTGTTCCGCGCCGCGCTCGTGCGGCGCGCCGCGACCGGGGCGGGCACGCGGGCCGTCGGCGCGCTGGCCCGCCGGTCGATGACCGTCTACCTGTGGCACCTCACCGCGATGTTCGCCGTCGTCGGGGTCGCGCTCCTCGGGCTCGGGCAGGAGCTGCCGGTCGCGTGGGGCGCGGACTGGTGGGCGTCCCGCCCGGTGTGGTTCGCGGCGTACCTGCTGGTGCTGCTCGGCCTGGTGCGCGTCTTCGGCCGCTTCGAGGACCGCCCCCGGGACGCCGTGAGCGGGCGGGGTCAGCGGGGCGGGTCGGGGACGGCGTAGGGCAGGCGGTGCAGGGTGGCGGCGCGGGCCTCGGCCCGCTCCTGCTCGGCCGTCCCGCGCTCCAGCTCCCGCTCGCGGCGCTCGTGCAGGACGGCGTGCAGGAACGCCTCGGGCGGCGTACCGGGCGGCGGACCGGGGGCGACGAACGGCTCGACGCGCCCGGCGAGGTCGTCGGCGAGGCCCGCGCGCGACGCCGGCGCGAGGCGGGGCGCGCGGTCGAGGAACTGCCGGGCCGCGAGGGCGAGCCCGTCGGGCAGCCGCCGGATGTCGGCCGTGCGGGCCCAGGCAGCCAGCTCCGGCGGCATGGCGAGCGGGACCGTGCGGGCGCGGCCGCCCCGCACGCGGATGACGTAGGTGCCGGCCAGCAGGTCGCCGAGCCGCTTGCCGCGGGAGTTGGACAGCGACGCGACCAGCGCCACGCTGCCGACCGTCAGCCACAGCTCGCCGATGCCCACCAGCGCCCGCACGAAGGCATGGCGGAAGCGCACCGGGCCGCCGTCGTCGCGCACCACTCGCAGGCCGGTGATCAGCTTGCCCAGCGAGCGGCCACGGCTCAGCGTCTCGACCGTCGTCGGCACCACGACCATCACGAGCACCGCCACCACGACGCCGGCCACCCGGGCCCACTGCTCGTCGATCGACACGTCCTGCAGGGCGACCACGATCAGCAGCGCGATCCCGACGATCGCGAGCGCCGCGAGGTCGAGCAGCGCCGCGAGCGCGCGGCTGACGAACGACGCCGGCCGCGCGTCGAGCACCACGCCCTCGCCGATGACGATCCCGTCGTGGATCCCGACTGACATGTGCATCCCCCGCTCGTGCGACGTCTCCCGTGTGGAAGGCTAGCGGCCGTGGACCTCGACGCCTTCACCGCCGTGCACAGCCCGCAGTGGGAGCGCCTGCGCGTCCTCACCCGCAAGCGGCGGCTCGACGGCGCGGAGGCCGACGAGCTGGTGCGGCTCTACCAGGCGGTCGCGACGCATCTGTCCACGGTGCGGTCGGCCGCGCCCGACCCCGTGCTCGTCACCCGGCTCTCGGACCTCCTGAGCCGCGCCCGGGTGCGCGTCACGGGCACGCACGAGCCGGCCTGGGCCGACGTCGTCCGGTTCGTGGCGGTGACGGTGCCCGCGGCGCTGTACCGGGTGCGCTGGTGGACGCTCGGCGTCGTCGTGGTGTGCCTCGCGCTCGCCGTGGTCGCCGGGTACCGCGTCGCCACGGACCCGGACGTGCTGGCGCAGATGGGCACGCCCGCCGAGCGCGAGGCGTACGTGAACGAGGCGTTCGCGTCGTACTACGACCCGGGCGCGTCCTTCGCCGCCATGGTGTGGACGAACAACGCGTGGATCGCCGCGCAGTGCGTGGGCCTCGGCATCACCGGGGTCTGGCCGGCCTTCGTGCTGGTCCAGAACGCGGTGGGGGTGGGCGCCACCGGCGGCATGATGGCGGCCTACGACGAGCTGGACGTGTTCCTCCAGCTCATCGCGCCGCACGGGCTGCTCGAGCTCACCGCGGTGTTCGTCGCCGGCGCCGCGGGCCTCAAGCTCTTCTGGACGGCGGTGTCGCCCGGGCCGCGGCCGCGCACCGTCGCGCTGGCGCAGGAGGGTCGCGCGCTCGTCACCGTCGCGATCGGGCTCGCCGGCGCGCTCGCGGTGTCCGGGCTGATCGAGGGGTACGTGACGGGCTCGACGCTGCCCTGGTGGCTCAAGATCGTCATCGGCGCGATCGCGCTCGCCGGTTTCTGGGTCTACGTCGTCGTGCTGGGCCGCCGTGCCACGGCGGCCGGGCTCACCGGCGACCTGGACGCCGACCGCGCCGGCGAGGTCGTGCCCACGGTCGGCTGACGGCCGCCTGTCCGCACCGGTCGGGTCAGAGCCGGCCGGCGGCCTTGAGCGCGAGGTAGGTGTCCGCGAGCCGGGGCGCGAGGTCGTCCGGGAGCGCCTCGACGACCTCGGCGCCGTGCTGGCGCAGCACGGCCTGGACGGCCGCACGCTCCAGGTCGGCGCGGGCGGCCGCGGCGGCGTCGTAGACGGCGGCCGCGGACGACCGGTCGGAGCGCAGCCGGGCGGCGTCCGCGTCGGCGACGGCGGCGACGACCACCTGGTGGGTGCCGGAGAGCCGGTCGACCACCGGCAGCAGGCCGGTCTCGACGGCCGCCGGGTCGAGCGACGTCAGCAGCACGACGAGCGAGCGCTGCGAGACCCGCTGGCGCACCTGCCCGACGAGGCCGGGCCAGTCGGTCTCCAGCAGGGCGGGCTCGACGGTCGACAGGGACTCCGCCAGCGCGGGCAGCAGCCGCGGGCCCGACGCGCCCGCGACCCGCGCGCGCAGCGCCCGGTCGTACGCCAGCACCTGGACGCGGTCGCCGGCGCGGTCGGCGAGCGCACCGAGCAGCAGGGCAGCCTCGATGCCGGCCTCCAGCCGGGTGCCGCCGAGCGACGACGGCGCGTCGGCGGCGCCCTCGGGCGCCTGCTCGGTGTCGCTCGCGGCGGCGGTGCCGATCCGCGCGGCGGACGTGCGGCCGGTGTCGAGCACGATCACCACGCGCCGGTCGCGCTCGGGCCGCCACGTGCGCACGACGACGTCGCCGCGACGGGCGGTGGCGCGCCAGTCGATCGAGCGCACGTCGTCGCCCACCACGTACTCGCGCAGCGAGTCGAACTCGGTGCCCTCGCCGCGCACCTGCACGGCGGCCCGCCCGTCCATCTCGCGCAGCCGCGCGAGCCGCGACGGCAGGTGCCTCCGGCTGGCGAACTCGGGGAGCACGCGCAGCCGGGCCGGCACCGGGATCGACGCCTGGCGGGCGGCGACGCGCAGCGGCCCGTACGAACGGACCGTCACGGGCCCGGCGACGCGGTCGCCGCGCCGGGTCGGCCGCAGCGGGGTGCGCACGCGCGCGGATTCGCCGGGCGGCAGGTCGACGTCGTGCCGTGCGGAACGGGCCACCAGCGGCTCGCCGGCCCCCGCGCCGTCCGTGCGCACGCTCGCGTCCGGCACGAGCGACGGCGGCCAGGCGTCGCGCACGACGGCGCGCAGCCGGCGCCGTGCGGTGTTGGTGACCACCAGCTCCGAGCGGGCCGTGGTGCCCAGCCGCACCGAGCGGGGCGTCCGGCGCTGGAGCGCGACCGCGCGCGGGGACGCGGCGAGGGCGACGTCGACGGCGCACACGGCCGCCACGACCAGCCCCCACACCACGACCGTCCCCGGCACGGGGAACAGGACCACCGGGATCACCCCGAGCGCCGCCAGCACGACGGCGCGCCACGTCAGCGCCATGTCCGGGTGCCGGTCAGCGCGGGACGGGGACGGTCGCGAGCACGGTCGTCAGCACGCTCTCGGCCGTGACGCCCTCGAGCTCCGCCTCGGGCCGCAGCTGGACGCGGTGCCGCAGCGTCGGGTGCGCGAGCGCCTTCACGTCGTCGGGCGTCACGTACGAGCGCCCGGACAGCCAGGCCCAGGCGCGCGACGTCGCGAGCAGCGCGGTCGCGCCACGCGGCGACACGCCGAGCGAGAGCGAGGGGGAGCGGCGGGTGGCGCGGCACAGGTCCACGGCGTAGCCGAGCACCTCGGGCGCCACCTGGACCTGCCGCACCTCGGCGCGCGCGGCGGCGAGCTGCTCGGTGCCCGCGACCGCCCGGACGCCCGCGGCGCCCAGGTCGCGCGGGTCGAACCCGGCGGCGTGCCGGGCCAGGACCTCGATCTCCTGCTCGCGCTCCGGCACGGGGAGCACCACCTTGAGCAGGAAGCGGTCGAGCTGCGCCTCCGGCAGCGGGTACGTGCCCTCGTGCTCCACCGGATTCTGCGTGGCGATGACGACGAACGGGTCCGGCAGGGGGCGCGGCGTGCCGTCGACGGACACCTGCCGCTCCTCCATCGCCTCGAGCAGGGACGCCTGCGTCTTCGGGGGCGTGCGGTTGATCTCGTCCGCGAGCAGCAGGTTCGTGAAGACCGGCCCCTCGCGGAACGAGAACTCGGCCGTGCGCGCGTCGTAGACGAGGGAGCCGGTGACGTCGCCGGGCATGAGGTCGGGCGTGAACTGCACGCGCTTCGTCGACAGGTCGAGCGACGCGCCGAGCGCCCGCACCAGCAGCGTCTTCGCGACCCCGGGCACGCCCTCGAGCAGCACGTGGCCGGAGCAGAGCAGCGCGATGAGCAGGCTCGTCACCGCGGAGTCCTGGCCCACGACCGCCTTGCCGACCTCGCTGCGCACCCCGGCGAGCGCGCCGCGCAGCTCGCGAGAGGGGGAGCCGACGGCGGCTGCCTCCGGGGCCGTGGGCGCCTGCGGGGGCGCGGGGTCGCCCGGGGTGGGGGTCGACGCGGTGGTCGACGTGGTGGTTGACGCAGTGGTCTCGACAGGGGCCGCGGGCGGTGTGCCCTGCGGGTTCTCGTCGGGGGTCGTCACGATCGGTGGACCTCGCTCTCCAGGGTGTCGAGCCGACGCGCGAGCTCGGTGAGCGCGTCGTCGTCGTGGGGTGGTGGGCCGTACAGGAGGTCGGCCACGTCGTGGGCGGACCGGCCGCTGGCGCGGGCGACGGCGTCGGTGAGCGCCGTGGCGTCGGCGGACCGGGGCACGCCCAGGCGGCGCGCGACGGTCTCGGCGGTGGCGGCGCGCAGACCCGCGGCGGCGTGGCCACGGGACCTGGCCCGCCGGTAGAGGCGGCCGCGGCCGCGGGTGGTCTCGGCGGCGCGCACCACGACGGGCAGCTCCTCCGCGACCAGCGGGCCCAGCCGGCGCGCCCGCCACACGGCGGCGACGAGCACGACCAGCAGCGCCCAGAGACCGACGACGCCCGCCCAGGGCGGCAGGATCCCGGCGCCGGCGGACGGGGCGCCGGCCTCGCCGGTCGAGCTCGTGTCGAGCGGGTCGGGCACGAGCCACACGAGCGTCTCCTGCGCGCCGAGCAGGCCGAGCGCGAGTGCCGCGTCGCCGTCGTCCAGCACCGTGCCGTTGGTGACGAAGGACGGGTCGTCGACGGCGGTCACGAACCGTCCGCCCGCGGACCCGGGCAGCTCGACGCGCGCCAGCGCCGCCGACCCGTCGACCGGCCAGCACAGCGTCACGTCGGTGGCCCCGGGCTCGGCCCGCAGGCCCGGCGCGAGAGCCAGCGCGCCGGCGCGCGTGGCGAGCGGCAGGTCGCACGACGGCTCGACGGCGAACGCCGGGGCTGCGGCCCCGGGCGTGCGGCTCACGGCGCCGTCGGTGGCCGCGCGCACCAGCTCGTCGTCGGCGCCGAGCAGCACCAGGTCCGCGTCGACGCCCGCCAGGGCGTCGACCTGCTCGGGCAGCAGCAGGCTCCCGGGCGTCACGAGCAGCGTGGTGCCCGCGCCGGCCGCCGCGACGGCGTCCGCGACGCGGGTGACGTGGCGGACCTCGACCCCTTGCCGCCCCAGCACCTGCGCGACGGCGCGGGCGCCGTTCGGCTGCGCGTTGTCGGGGGCGTACGGGGTGGCGGAGGTGACCGGGCGCTGCACGGCGAGCACGGCTACCACGAGCGCGAGCACCCCGAGCACCAGCAGCGTCCAGCGGGCCCGGCGCCAGCGGTCGGCGGTGCGGCCGCGGCCGGTGGTGCCGTCACCCGTCACGACCGGCGAGAGCACGGCGTCCGGCGAGCCGGCACCCGCCGTCGCGGCCTGGACCGTGCCCTGGGACCGGCCCCGGGTCGGGCCCGGTGTGGTCTGCGTCGCAGCCGTCACGGCGCCCCCACCCCGCCGGGCGCGGCGACCGCGAGGGGCTCGGGCCGCAGCCCGCGCACCCGCTCGTCGAGGTCGCGCAGACGCCGGTCGTCGTCCGGTCCGGCGGGGAGCGTGCCGTAGCAGACGTCGTCGAACAGACGGGCCGCGTCGTGCAGCTCGGCGACGACGGCGGGCAGCCGGGCGGCGGCGTCGTGCGCGGCCTCCTGCGCCGTCCGGCCCGGGCGGTCGTCCAGCACCACGCGCTCCTCCAGGGAGCGCACGAGCGCGCGGAAGCGGTCCAGCACGGCCGCGGACCAGTCGCCGCGGGCCGCCGCGGCGTCGGCGGACGCCCGCAGCTCGGCCGCGGTGCGCTCGTCGCCGTCGAGCACGACGACGGAGCGGCGCCGACGGCGCGCGAGGCGCACGGGCCCGGCCACCCACCAGGCGAGCGCGGCGACGAGCACCAGGACCACGACGACCACGAACGCGAGCGGGAACCGCCCCTCGCCGAGGGTCAGGCCGTCGAACAGGTCGCCGAGCCAGGTGAGCAGGCGCTCCAGGAGCGACGGCTCCGTGGAGTACTCGGGTCGCGACAGCTCCTCCAGGAGCCAGCGGTGCGCCGTCTCCCGGTCGGGGTCCACGGGCACGCCGGCGGGCACGTGGGCCACCAGGGTCGTCACGACCCCGTGCACCACCGCCGACGCGCCGCTCACGCGAGCATGCCGGGCGGCGGACCGGGCCGGGCGCCAGGCTCGCCACCCGGCCGCCCGCCGTCGGACGCCTGCGCCGCGGCGGCGAGCTGCACGTCCAGGCCCTCGCGGCGCATCCGCACGTCGATGTAGAGCAGCGCGACGACCGAGGCCACGAAGATCGTGGTGATCGCGGCCGAGATGACCGACGACAGCACGGTCGCGACGACCGTGGCCGTGGTGAACGCCTCCGTGCTCCCGCCGGTGCCGCCGATCATGCCGGCGACGAAGCTGAGGGGGATCGTGATGATGTACGCGGCGGCGCTCACGATGATCATCGCGAGCAGGTAGATGCCGAACAGGCGCCAGAAGGACCCGCGCGTCAGCCGCCAGGCGCGCGCGATCGTGCTCCCCAGGCCCTGACCCTCCAGCGCCAGCGCGGGCGCGACGAGCCCGAGGCGCACCCCCAGCCACACGAGGAGGACGACGAACCCGGCGCCGAGCAGGAGCCCGAGGCCGATGGCGGCCCCGGTGGACTGCTCGCTCACGAGGGCGACGAGCAGGACCAGGACGAAGAACCAGACGAACGTCCCGACGGCGCCGGCGAGCGAGCGCAGCAGGGCCCAGCCGATGAGGCGGCCGACGCGCCCGCGCAGCCGCTCCCAGACCTCGCCGAGGCTCAGCTTGCGGCCGATGACCGACTGGCTCACCGAGACGGTGAGGATGCCCTCCACCACGGGCTGGGCGAGCAGCAGGGTCACGCTCATGCCGAGGGACGACGCGAGGGACTGCGCGACGAGGTTGTCGAACCCGAGCTCGGCGAGCTCCGGGTCGGCCTCGGTCAGCGACGAGAACGACGACGAGAACGTCGGCACGATGAGCTGCGCGATCAGCACGCCGAGGACGGTCGCCACGAGGATCACGAGCGTGGCGGCGCCGAGCATCACCTTCGGGTTGTGGCGGATCGCGGTGAACGCGCCGTCGTAGATCTCGCCGAGCGACAGCGGGCGCAGCGGCACGATGCCGGGCTTCGTCGCCGCCGGGGCGCTCGGCGGACGCGGGCCGTACTGCTGCCCGTACTGAGCCTGCCCGTACTGCTGCCCGTACTGGCCCTGCCCGTACTGCTGTCCGTACTGACCCTGTCCGTACTGCTGCCCGCCCTGCCCGTAGGCGGGCGGCTGCGGGGCGCCCTCGGGCGCGCGCTGGCCGTAGCGGGGCGGCTCGGGGGCGTCGCCCCAGCCGGACGGCGGCTGGGGCTGGTCGGGCGTGCTCATCGCGGCCTCCCGGGCTGCAGGGCGGTCGGGTCGTGCCGACGCGGCGTCGGCGGACGGGACTGTCGGGGCTGTGCTGGTGGAGTGCTGGAGGACCGGGTGTGACGCCGGTCGCCCCGACCCTAGTACGGCGCGCCCGCTCGCTCATGCGGCTTTCCACCGGACCTTGCGCCGTGCCTGGCAGAATGGGTGCATGAAGTCCCGTGTCCTGGTGGTCGACGACGACACTGCGCTGTCCGAGATGATCGGTATCGTCCTGAAGTCCGAGGGGTTCGAGCCGACGTTCTGCGCCGACGGCGACGGAGCCCTCGTCGCCTTCCGCGACGAGCAGCCCGACCTCGTCCTGCTCGACCTCATGCTGCCCGGCAAGGACGGCATCGAGGTCGCCCGCGAGATCCGCGCCGAGTCCGGCGTCCCGATCATCATGCTCACCGCCAAGACCGACACGGTCGACGTCGTGCTCGGCCTCGAGTCCGGCGCCGACGACTACGTGACGAAGCCGTTCAAGCCCAAGGAGCTCGTCGCCCGCATCCGCACCCGGCTGCGCCGCAACGACGACCCCGGCCCCGAGCGGCTGCGCATCGGCGACGTCGAGATCGACGTCACCGGCCACAACGTGGTGCGCGACGGCGAGCGCATCAGCCTCACCCCGCTGGAGTTCGACCTGCTCGTGGCGCTGGCCCGCAAGCCCTGGCAGGTGTTCACGCGCGAGGTGCTGCTCGAGAAGGTCTGGGGCTACCGGCACAGCGCCGACACCCGCCTGGTCAACGTGCACGTGCAGCGCCTGCGCTCCAAGGTGGAGCGCGACCCCGAGAACCCGACGGTCGTGCTGACCGTGCGCGGCGTGGGCTACAAGGCCGGTGCCCCGCGCTGAGCCCGCCGCGCGCCGCGTCCGCCGGACGTGGCGGCGGTGGCGCGCCTGGACCGTCTCGCGGACCCGGTACCTGGTCCGCCGGTGGCGGTCGTCCCTGCAGCTGCGGGTCGTGACCTCGGCGCTCGCGCTCGGCGTCGTCGCGGTCGCGCTGCTCGGCCTCTACCTGTCCGTCTCGATCCGCGACGGGCTGTACGAGCAGCGCGTGGACCGCATCGAGCGCGAGAACGCCTCGATGACCGAGCAGGTCCGCAGCGCCTTCGACACCTCGCCCGCGACGTCGGCCTCCGACGTGCAGCTCCTCCTGACGCAGATGGTGCGCACCCTCGCGGCGGGCGCGTCCAGCGCGCAGGACTTCCTGCTCCTCAGCACCCCCGACCAGCCGCAGCGGCTCGCCGACACGGGCACCCAGCCGGAGCTCAAGGCCATCATCGGCGAGGACCTGCGCGAGGCGACCCGCGCGTCGGACGGCCAGGTGCTGCAGTCCGTGCAGATCCCCGCCGAGTTCACCGACACCGAGGTGCCGGAGCCGGGCGTGATCGTCGGGACGACGGTCGAGGTGCCGTCCATCGGCACGTACGAGCTGTACGCGATCTACTCCCTGCAGGCCGAGCAGGAGACGCTGTCGTTCGTGCAGCGCACCCTCTCGCTCGGCGCGCTCGCGATCCTCGCGCTGCTCGGCGCGCTCACGTGGGTCGTGACCCGGCAGACCGTCGCGCCCGTGCGCCGCGCCGCGACGGTCGCGTCGCGGCTCGCCGACGGCCACCTGGACGAGCGGCTCCCGGACGCCAAGGGCCAGGACGAGATGGCCACCCTCACCCGCACGTTCAACGAGATGGCCGGGAACCTCGAGGACCAGATCGCGCGGATGGAGGAGCTCTCCGCGGCGCAGCGGCGCTTCGTCTCCGACGTCTCGCACGAGCTGCGCACGCCGCTGACGACGATCCGGATGGCGGGCGAGGTCATCCACGCCTCCCGCGACGAGCTCGACCCCGCCGCCCGCCGCTCCGCCGAGCTGCTGTACACGCAGCTCGACCGCTTCGAGATCCTGCTCACCGACCTGCTCGAGATCAGCCGGTTCGACGCCGGCGCGGCCGTGCTCGACGTCGAGCAGCGCGACCTGCGCGACGTCGTCGCGGCCGTGGCGGACACCTCGATGCCGCTCGCCGAGTCCAAGCACGTCTTCCTCTCGGTGACGCTCCCCGACGAGCCCGCGACGGCGGACGTCGACCCGCGGCGCGTCGAGCGCATCGTGCGCAACCTCGTGGTGAACGCCGTCGAGCACGCCGAGGGCAAGCCGGTCGAGGTCACCGTCGGGGTCGACGCCGACGGGGTCGCCGTCGTCGTGCGCGACCACGGCGTGGGGCTCGCGCCCGAGGACATCGACCGCGTCTTCCACCGCTTCTGGCGCGCGGACCCCGCCCGCGCCCGCACCACCGGAGGCACCGGGCTGGGCCTCGCGATCTCCCTCGAGGACGCGCGCCTGCACGCGGGCCGCCTCGAGGCGTGGGGGCGGCTCGGGGAGGGCGCGAGCTTCCGGCTCACGCTGCCGCGGCGCGCCGGGATCCGCCTGCAGGGCTCGCCCCTGCCGCTCGAGGGCCCGTCGACCGGGGTCACGGCCCCGCCGACCGGTCAGCTGCCGGTCGTGAACCCGCCGACCGGCCCCACCCCCACCGCCATCCCCGAGCTCGGGGTCGTGGACGCCGACGGCGTGGACATCGCCCACGCCCCCGTCCCGGGCGGGGGGGCGGCCGCCGCGGGGGGGGGGCGGTGTCGACGGCCGCCCCCCCCCCCCCGCGGCGCCCCCCCCCGGGGGGGTCCGGCCCCCCCCCCCCGGCCCCCGCCGGGCGGGGGGGCCTCCCGGCCGGGGCGGCCCCCCGCCGACCACGTGGACCGAGCACGTGGACCGAGCACGTGGACCGAGCACGTG
>NZ_JBHTVC010000030.1:0-29015 GCF_042793275.1 Isoptericola sp. NPDC056578 | reverse complement strand
CGGGCTCGTTGCCTGTCCCCGTTTTGCCCCCCGGGGTTGTTTGGTCTCCGTCGTCGGCGGGGGGGGGGGTGGCCCCCGGCGGGGGGCACCCCCCCCCCCCCCCCGCCCCGGCGGGCCGCCCGCACGCCGAGGAGGAGGTCCGATGACGACGTCCCGCGCCCCCGGGCAGGTGCGCCGCCCGCACCGCCGGGTCGGCGGCCTGCCCGCCGCCCTCGTCACCGTCCTGACCGTGCTCGCGGTGACCGTCGCGTGCGCGCGCATCCCCACGAACGGGCCGGTGCGCGACGGCGACACCGAGCTGGAGAACATCAGCGAGATCGGCTACATCGCGTCCGGACCGGCGGCCGGCGCCAGCCCGGACCAGGTGGTGCAGGGCTTCCTCAGCGTGGCGCAGCTCGGCCCCACGTCGAGCTCGTCGTTCGCCGTCGCGCAGGAGTACGTCACGGACGAGGCGTGGGAGGGCTGGGACCGGTACGCGCGCGTGCTCGTGCTGGAGGAGGACCCCGAGCTGGACCTCGCCGACGTCCCCGCGGACGCGACGGAGACGACCGTCGACGCGACCGTGCGCGTGGTCGCGACGCTCGACGACCGCGGGATGTACACCGAAGAGGCGCGGACCAACGAGTTCGTGGTGTCCTTCGGTCTGTCGCGCGGTGCGGGCGGGGAGTGGCGCATCTCCCAGCTCGAGGACGGTCTCATGCTCCCGGCCGCGTTCTTCGGCCAGGCGTTCCACCCGACGACCCTCTACTTCCCGACGCCCGACCTCGCCTGGTGGGTGCCCGACATGCGGTGGTTCCCGCGCCAGACCTGGCGCACCGACGCGACCAGTGAGATCCTCGCCGGCCCGCCCGAGTGGCTGCAGGACTCGACGACGACGGTCATCCCCGAGGGCACGTCGCTCGCCATCGACGCGGTGACGGTGACCGACGACGGCACCATCGACGTGAGCCTCACGTCCACGATCTCGCAGGCCAGCGCCGACCAGCGGGCGCTCGCGACCGCGCAGCTGCAGGCGTCGCTCGCCGAGGGCGAAGGGCGCACCGTCGTCCTCTCCGACCAGAACACGCCGCTCACGACCCGCGCGGCCGACTCGATCTCCACGCCCCGGACGTCGGGGGAGGCGCTCGCCGTCTCCGACGGCACGCTCGTGCGTGTCGTCGGGCGGGAGCTGCGCGAGCCGGACGAGCCCGTCGCGCTCGACGGCCTCGACCCGACGGCCCTCGCCGCCGGCCCCGGCGACGAGCCGGTCGTGGTGCGCGACGGCGCGGAGCGCATCGTCCGCGTCACCGGCGACGACGCGCCCGACGTGCTGCTGTCCGGCGCGAAGCTCGCGCCGCCCTCCGTCGACCGGTTCAGCGCCGTGTGGAGCGCGCAGGGCGCGGACCTCCTCGTGGCGATGCCGTCGGGCGCGGTGCGGACGCTGGACGTCGACTGGCTGTCGTCGCGGACCATCCGGTCGGTGCACGTGTCGCCGGAGGGCGCCCGCGTCGCGATCGTCAGCTCCGGCCCCAGCGGTCGTCTGGTGCACGTGGCAGGCGTGGTCCGCGACGCCGAGAACGTCCCGACCGGACTCTCGGCGCCCGTGCAGGTCGGCGCCTCCGTGCGCCAGGTGACGCAGGCGGTGTGGCAGGACGAGGCGGCGCTCGCCCTGATCGGCCAGGAGTCCGACGGCGACGACGCGGTCTTCCTCACCGGCGTCGGTGGGCTCTCAGGCCAGGGCGGGCTGTCCCGGGCGCAGCCCGGCGTCCCGGAGCCGCGCTCCGTGACGGCGTCCGTCGGTACGGGGGCCATGCTCGCCATCGACAGCGGGGGCACCCTGTACTCGCGGCAGAGCTCCGCGCTGTGGTCGATGGTGTCCGACGACGTCGACCTGGTCGCCTACCCGGGCTGACGGCCCGGCCGACGACGCCCACACCGACACCGACACCGACACCGCCGCACGGCGACGAGGGCCCGACGCTGCCCCCAGGCCGCCGTCGTCCCCAGGACGCGGCGAGCACGCCCGCCGCGTCCCGCAGGCCCGGCACGCTGCAGACATGCCCCCGACGACGACCGCGCCGCCCGTGCGGTGGCTCCGCGAGCTCGGCCGCCTCGTCGTGCCGGTGTCGTGCCCCGGCTGCGGCGCGCTCGACGTGCCCTGGTGCCCCACCTGCGAGGCGCTGCTCGTCGGGCCGCCGGCCCGCGTCGAGGCGGCGGCCCCGCGCCTGGACCGGCTCGACGGCGTCCCCGTGCTGCCGGTCTGGGCGCTCTCGGCCTACGGCGGGCCGGTGCGGGAGGTCGTCGTGGCCTGGAAGGACCGTGGACGCACCGACCTCGACCGGCTCGTCGGACCCCCGGTGCGGACCGCGGCACGCGCCGTCGCCGCGACCGCGGCGCGCGCCGTCGCCGGGCGGCCCCTGCTCGTCGTCGGCGCACCCTCCACGGCGGCGTCCCGGCGCGCCCGCGGACGCGACCACGTGCGCGTCCTCGCCCGTGCCGCCGCGGACGGGCTGCGCGACGCCGGGCTCGCCGCGACGGTCGTCCCGGCGCTGACCCGGCGCGGCCGCGGGCGCGACCAGGTAGGGCTCGGCGCTCGCGCCCGCGCGCGCAACCTCACCGGGTCCGTGGCCACGCGCGACCGGGCCCTCGCCCGCGCCGGCGGGGCCCGTCCCGCCGTCCTGCTCGTCGACGACGTGGTCACCACCGGCTCCACGCTCGCAGCCGCGGAACGCGCCCTCGAGGACGTCGGGGCGGACGTCCTCGGGGCCCTCGTGCTGGCCGCGACCCCACCTCCGGGGGCCGTCACGAAAGACGTGAGGAACCTCCTCGCGCCCCCGGTGTACCTGGCGCACGGGAGGGGGTTAGCCTGAGGGTCCCACGCGGGCGAACCGCCCCCGAGACCTCGGTCCGGGACGCTCGCCCGTGCGACCCACGAGCGGTCCGGACGGACGTCCGGCGACCCGGGAGGTGGTGCCGAGCACGGTGCCCCGGACGGGGTGCCCAGACAGACAACTCGGGTCGCTCGAGCAGTGGGCGGCCTCACGACGAAGTGGAGCAACACGATGGAGATCGTCGTCGTCGGCAGGCACACGGAGGTGGCGGACAGGTTCCGCCGGCACGTGGAGGACAAGCTGAGCAAGGTCACCCAGCTCGCACCGGCCGCTCGCCGGGTGGACGTGGAAGTGACGCGCGAGAACAACCCGCGGCTCTCCGAGGTCCGAGAGCGGGTCGAGCTCACCGTGCACGACAAGGGGCCCGTGATCCGCGCGGAGGCCGCGGCGGACGACCGGTTCGGTGCCCTCGACATCGCGTTGGACAAGCTCACCGAACGGTTGCGCCGATCGCGCGACCGCCGCAAGGACCACCGCCGCCGTGCCAACGGCGTCCTCCCGTCCGTGGACGTCCGCCCCTACGACGAGGTCGCGGCCACCGAGACCGCGGCCCAGCCGACCGCACCCGTCGCGCTCGCCGAGCCCGGTGACGCCGTCGAGGAGCAGCTCGGCGACTCCCCGGTGGTGATCCGGCGCAAGCTGCACCACGCAGAGCCGATGACCGTCGACGACGCCGTCTACCAGATGGAGATGGTGGGGCACGACTTCTTCCTCTTCATCTCGAAGGAGACGGCCCGTCCGTCCGCGGTGTACCGCCGGCGGGGCTGGACGTACGGTGTCATCGAGCTGGACTCGACGGTCGGAGGCGTGGAGCCGGTCACCGAGCTGACGTGATCCCGGTCGGACGACCGCAACCAGCGTTGCGGTGAGAGCGGGTCGGGGCATCTTCGCGGGGACGCGTTCACGGGCGCTAGGGCGCCCTCCACTTCGGGAGGGATACGTCCCCGCGAAGATGCCCTGACCCGCTCTCGTCTGTCCGCTTGCGGTCTTCGGTGGTGGAGCCTGTCGAAACCCTCCTCGTTGGTTGAGCCTCGAAACCTCAGGGCCCGTCCCTCGCCCCTGTCGGTGGTCGTCGGCAGGATGGCCGGGTGGACTCCCTCTCGCTCGCGCAGGCCCGCCGTGTCGCTCTCGGGGCGCAAGGGCTGCACCGTGCCCGGCCGGGGCTCGACGGCGGCGTGACGATGCGCCGGGCGATGGCGACCGTGGAGCAGCTGAACCTGCTGCAGATCGACTCCGTGAACGTGCTGGCGCGGGCGCACCTGATGCCGCTGTACTCGCGGCTCGGGCCGTACGACGTCGGGCTGCTGGACCGGGCGGCGGGGCGGGCGCCGCGCAGGATCGTGGAGACGTGGGCGCACGTGGCCTCGTTCGTGCCGGCCACGACGTACCCGCTGCTCGAGTGGCGGCGGCGCAACTATCTCGACGAGGCCTGGGGCACCATCGCCGGGGCGCCGCTGGCCCACGCCGCCGAGATGGACCTAGTGCGGCAGCTGGTCGCCGAGCGGGGGCCGGTGACAGCCCGCGAGATCCACGACGAGCTGGTCGCCACGGGGCGGTCCGGCCCGCGCTCCCGCGAGGAGTGGGGCTGGAACTGGACGATGGCCAAGCGGTGCCTCGAGTTCCTGTTCTTCACCGGCGAGGTGATGGCCGCGCGACGCAACACCGCGTTCGAACGCTGCTACGACCTGCCGGAGCGCGTGCTGCCGCCCGCGGTCCGCGCGGCGGGACCGGTGCCCGCGGACGAGGCGGTGTGGCGGCTGCTGGAGCTCGGCGCGCGGGCTCACGGCGTGGGCACGGTCCGCTGCTTCGCCGACTACTTCCGCCTGCGCGGCCCGGCCGTGCGCCGGGCCCGGGACGAGCTGGTCGAGGACGGCGTCCTCGTGCCGGTCGAGGTGCGCGGCTGGGACGAGCCCACCTACCGGCACCGGGACGCGCGCGTGCCTCGCCGGGCACAGGCGCGCACCCTGCTCAGCCCGTTCGACCCGCTCGTGTGGGAGCGGCGGCGGCTCGAGGCGCTCTTCGACGTGTTCTACCGGATCGAGATCTACGTGCCCGCTCCGCAGCGGGTGCTCGGGTACTACGTGCTGCCGTTCCTCGAGGGCGACGCGATCACGGCGTTCGTCGACCTCAAGGCCGACCGGCAGGCGGGCGTCCTGCGCGTCCAGGCGGTGCACCCCACCGCTCACGCCGGCCCCGACACCGCGGCGGCGCTGGGCGCCGAGCTGGCCGTGCTCGCGGGCTGGCTCGGGCTCGGGACGACGGCGGTCGCGCCGGTGGGCGAGCTCGCACCCGCGCTGGCCGGGGCCGTGCGCGCGGCATAGGGCGCCGGGCACCCTGCGCTCGTAGGATCGGCGCCACGACGTCGGGGAACCCGCGTCGGTCGGGACCGGAGAAGGTCAGGAGCGCAGATGGCCACGGCCGTGCTGTACCTCGCCGCGGCGCTGGTGGGCGGTCTGGCGGCGACGCTCCTGCGGCTGCCGCCGCTGGTCGGCTTCCTCGCCGCCGGGTTCGCGCTCGGGGCGGGCGGAGCCCCGGAGCTGCCCGGCCTGGAGACCGTCGCCGAGCTGGGCGTGGCGCTCCTGCTGTTCGCGATCGGGCTGAAGCTCGACGTCCGCTCGCTGCTGCGCCCGGAGATCTGGCTCACGACCGTGGCGCACCTGGTGCTGAGCGTCGCCGTCGCGGTCGGGTTCCTCGGCCTGCTCGCCGTCGTCGGGATCCGGCTGCTCGCCGACGAGTCGCTCGGCTCCCTGGCGCTCGTCGGGCTGGCGCTGTCGTTCTCCTCGACGGTCTTCGTCGTCAAGGTGCTCGAGGACCGTTCCGACACGACGGCGCTGTACGGGCGCATCGCCGTCGGCGTGCTCGTGGTCCAGGACGTCGTCGCGGTGGCGTTCCTCGCCGTCTCGACGGGGGAGCCGCCCAGCCCGTGGGCGCTCGCCGTCGTCGGCCTGATCCCCGGCGCCTGGGTGCTGCGCCGGGTCTGGGACCGGGCCGGGCACGGCGAGCTGCAGGCGCTGTTCGGCGCGTTCGTCGCCCTCGTGCCCGGCTTCTGGCTGTTCGATGCGGTCGGGCTGTCGGGCGACCTGGGAGCGCTCGTCATGGGTGCGCTGCTCGCCGGGCACCCGCGGGCCACCGAGCTCTCCCGCTCCCTGCTCACGGTCAAGGACCTCGCTCTCGTCGCGTTCTTCCTGCAGATCGGGCTGCACGGGATGCCCGCCCCGGTCGACCTGGCGCTCGCCGGCCTCCTGCTCCTGCTCCTGCCCCTCCAGGCGGCCGGCTACGCCGTGCTGCTGTGGCTGATGCGGCTGCGTCGCCGCACCTCGTTCCTCGCCGGGCTCGCCCTCGGCAACTTCTCGGAGTTCGGCATCATCGTCGTCGCGTTCGGCGCGACGGCGGGCCTCCTCGACGAGGAGTGGACGGTGATCGTGTCCCTGGCGGTCGCGGCGAGCTTCGTCGTCTCGGCGATCGTCAACCGGCGCGGGGTGGAGCTCGCCGCCCGGCTCACCGGGCTCCTGCCGCGCCGGGACGTCGACAAGCTGCACCCCGACGACCGGCCCGTCGACATCGGCCGGGCCGACGCCGTCGTCCTCGGCCTGGGGCGGGTGGGCTCCGCCACGTACCGGCGGCTGCGCGACGTGCACGGCCTGTCGGTCATGGGGGTCGAGCACGACCGCACGCGGGTCGCGGCGCTCCGCGACGAAGGGATCGCCGTCGTCCCCGCGGACGCCACGGACTCCGAGTTCTGGGCCCGGGTGAAGCGGGCCGGTCAGGTGCGTCTCGCCGTGCTCGCGATGCCGTTCCACAAGGCGAACCTCATCGCCCTGGCCCGGCTGCGCGCGGTGGGCTTCGCCGGCCGGGTGGCGGCGATCGCCCGCTACGACGAGGACGCCGCCGAGCTGCGCCGGCACGGCGCGGACGCCGTCTTCCACCTGTACGGCGCGGCGGGCGCCGAGCTCGCCGACCGCGCCGCCGCCGATCTCGCCCCCGGCCAGGGCCGCGACCACGAGACGCTGTGACCGGGCTCCTGGCCCCGTGCACGCGGCGAGTCGGGGCCAAACGCCCGCTCACGGCGCCGGAGCGGTTTCGTCCGTCGCGAACCCGTGCCGGACTCCCAGGCGATCGGCCTAGGATGGCACGGGTGTGACCCAGGCGACGGCGCGGGCGTGCGATCCCGACCGCCCCTCGTCGCCCGTCGTCGCGCCGCACGGTCCCGGCCATCCCCGGGGCGCCACCGACCCTGGAGTACTGCGTGCCTGCGATCCTCGAGAAGGTCCTCCGTCTTGGCGAGGGCCGGATTGTCAAGAAGCTCAACAGCCTGGCCCAGCAGGTCAACCGGCTCGAGCCCAGCTTCGAGGAGCTGAGCGACGCCGAGCTGCACGAGGAGACCGACCGCTTCAAGGAGCGCCTCGAGCACGGCACCACGCTCGACGAGCTGCTCCCCGAGGCGTTCGCCGCGGTGCGCGAGGCCGCGCGCCGCACCCTCGGCCAGCGGCACTTCGACGTGCAGCTCATGGGCGGCGCCGCCCTGCACCTCGGCAACATCGCCGAGATGAAGACCGGTGAGGGCAAGACGCTCGTCGCCACGACCGCCGCCTACCTCAACGCCCTCGAGGGCAAGGGCGTGCACGTCGTCACGACCAACGACTTCCTCGCGAAGTACCAGGGCGACCTCATGGGCCGCGTCTACCGCTTCCTCGGCATGACGACGGGCGTCATCGTCTCGGGTCAGACGCCGGAGGAGCGCCGCAGGCAGTACGCGGCCGACATCACCTACGGCACCAACAACGAGTTCGGCTTCGACTACCTGCGCGACAACATGGCCTGGTCGCCCGACGACCTGGTGCAGCGCGGCCACCACTTCGCCATCGTCGACGAGGTGGACTCGATCCTCATCGACGAGGCCCGCACGCCGCTCATCATCTCCGGCCCCGCCTCCGGGGACGCGAACCGCTGGTACACCGAGTTCGCGAAGGTCGTGCGCCGCCTCGAGGTCGAGAAGGACTACGAGGTCGACGAGAAGAAGAAGACCGTCGGCGTGCTCGAGCCCGGCATCGAGAAGATCGAGGACTACCTCGGCATCGACAACCTCTACGAGTCGCTGAACACCCCGCTGATCGGCTTCCTCAACAACGCCATCAAGGCGAAGGAGCTGTTCAAGCGCGACAAGGACTACGTCGTGCTCAACGGCGAGGTCATGATCGTCGACGAGCACACCGGCCGCATCCTCGCCGGGCGCCGCTACAACGAGGGCATGCACCAGGCCATCGAGGCCAAGGAGGGCGTGCAGATCAAGGCGGAGAACCAGACGCTCGCCACGATCACGCTGCAGAACTATTTCCGCCTCTACGACAAGCTGTCCGGCATGACCGGTACGGCCGAGACCGAGGCCGCCGAGTTCCAGGGCACCTACAAGCTGGGCGTCGTGCCGATCCCCACCAACCGGCCCATGATCCGCATGGACCAGGCGGACCTCGTCTACAAGAACGAGGACGGCAAGTTCAACGCCGTCGTCGAGGACATCGTCGAGCGCCACGCGAAGGGCCAGCCGGTGCTGGTCGGCACCACGAGCGTCGAGAAGTCCGAGCTGCTGTCGGGCCTGCTCAAGCGGGCGGGCGTGCCGCACAGCGTCCTGAACGCCAAGGAGCACGAGCGCGAGGCGTCCGTCGTCGCGCAGGCCGGTCGCAAGGGCGCCGTCACCGTCGCCACCAACATGGCCGGCCGCGGCACCGACATCATGCTCGGCGGCAACGCCGAGTTCCTCGCCGTCTCCGAGATGGCCCAGCGCGGTCTCGACGCCGGGGAGGACCCGGAGGCCTACGAGGCGGCCTGGCCGGACGTGCTCGAGAAGGCCAAGCAGGCGGTGGCCTCGGAGCACGAGGAGGTCACCGAGCTCGGTGGGCTCTACGTGCTCGGCACGGAGCGGCACGAGTCGCGCCGCATCGACAACCAGCTGCGCGGTCGTTCCGGCCGTCAGGGCGACCCGGGCGAGTCGCGGTTCTACCTGTCCATGCAGGACGACCTCATGCGCCTGTTCAACTCGGGGCTCGCGTCCTCGATGATGGACCGTGCCGGCTTCCCCGACGACATGCCGCTCGAGTCGAAGATGGTCACGCGCGGCATCCAGAGCGCGCAGTCGCAGGTCGAGGCCCGCAACTTCGAGATCCGCAAGAACGTCCTCAAGTACGACGACGTCCTGTCGCGGCAGCGCTCGGTCATCTACGCGGAGCGCAAGCGGGTGCTCGAGGGCGAGGACCTCGAGGACCAGGTGCAGCACTTCCTCACGGACGTCGTCACCGCGTACGTGGACGGCGCGACCGCCGAGGGCAACCCCGAGGCCTGGGACCTGGACGCGCTGTGGACCGCGCTCAAGTCGGTGTACCCGGTGTCGATCACGCCGGAGGACGTCGTCGAGGAGGCGGGCGGCGTCGGCCGGCTGACGCACGAGCTGATCCTCGAGGAGCTGCTCTCGGACGCCCGCGTGGCGTACGAGGCGCGCGAGGAGTCCCTCGGCGGGCCCGCGATGCGCCAGCTCGAGCGCCGCGTCGTGCTCTCGGTGCTCGACCGCAAGTGGCGCGAGCACCTCTACGAGATGGACTACCTCAAGGAGGGCATCGGCCTGCGCGCGATGGCGCAGCGCGACCCCCTGATCGAGTACCAGCGCGAGGGCTTCCAGCTGTTCCAGGCGATGACGGAGTCCATCAAGGAGGAGTCGGTCGGGTTCCTGTTCAACCTCGACGTGCAGGTGCAGCAGCCCGGCGCCCAGGGTGCTCCCGGCGCCCCGGTGATCTCCGCGGCCAGCGCTGCGGCGGCGGCGCAGTCCGACGCGGGCCAGGTCGTGGCGGGCGGGACGGCGCCGGCCGCCGAGGCCGCCCCGGTCGCCGAGCCCGCGGCCCAGGCCGAGCCCGAGCCGGCTGCGGCGGAGCCTGCTCCCGCGGCGGCGGAGGAGCCCGTGCTCCTGGCCAAGGGGCTCGACGCCCCGGCGCCGCAGCGCCTGTCCTACTCGTCGCCGAGCGAGGACGGCTCGACCACGACGACGGGCGCTCCCACGCGCCGCTCGCGCCGCGAGCTGCACGGGGAGGCCACGGCGGCCACCAGCGACGGCCGGACCTTCCCCGGCACGCCGCGCAACGCCCAGTGCCCCTGCGGCTCCGGGAAGAAGTACAAGGTCTGCCACGGCGTCAACGAGGAGTGACGACGACTCCCTGAGCGACGCCACGACGCCGGAGCCCCGACCCGCACCCGCGGTCCGGGGCTCCGGCGTTCTCCCGTCCGCGCCGGTCAGCCGATCTCGAGGACGGCGACGCGCCAGGCGCCTCGGCGCGCCTCCAGCCGGACGGCCGCGGCACGCACCCGCCCGTCGTCGTCCAGGACGACGGTCGCCTCGGCCACGTCGTCACCCAGGCGGACCAGCCGGACGCGCCGCACCTGGACGGGCCGGTGGTGCGCCGCGTCCCGCAGTGGGGCGTGGGCCAGGCCGATCCGGGCGCGCTCGGCCAGCTGGTCGCGCACCTGCGGCGTGACCCAACGGGCGAGCTGCGCCGCCGGCCGCTCCCCGCGCAGGACCTCGATCGCGGCGCGCACGACCGTGCAGCACTGCGCCGTCGGGTCGGGCAGCGGCGCGGGCGCGGCCTCCCGCAGCGGCCTCGCCGTGAGGTCCTGGTCGTCGTCAGGGTCGCGCCGCACGCCCGGGGTGCCGACCCGCACCCGCCGCGTCCGCGGTGCCGGCCGGGTGCTCGCCTCGGGATAGCCCGCCGGGCCGGCCGGTCGCGGCGGGGCCGACACCCGCAGCGCCCGCCGGGTGGGGGCGCCGTCGTCCTGCGCCGTGGCGACATCGTGCCGGTCCGCCTCGGTGCCCGGTCCGGTGCCGGGCGTCGCCGTCGTGCCCTCGGGCGCCGTGCCGGGGGCGGAGGTGCCCTGCTCCGGGGAAGCCTTCGTCGCCGGCGTGGTCGGCGCGGTCGTCGTCGCGGTCATGGTGCCCTCCGGTGGGTGGTGCGGGAGTCGTGGGACGTCGGGTCGTCAGGCCGGGGCGTGCAGGATCTGGCCGGGCAGGAGGTGGTCGGGGTCGGCGCCGATGACGTCGCGGTTCTCGGTGTGCCACCGCGTCACCTCGCGGAGGATCTCCGCGTCGGTGGGGGAGCCGCCCAGCGCCTCGGTCGCGATGCCCCACAGGGTGTCGCCGCGGAGCACCACGCGGACCGGCTCGTCGTCGTCGGCATCCTGGGCGGCATGGTGCGCGACCGGGGCGGCAGCGACCTCTTCGACGAGCACGTCCTCCTCAGGAGCCGCCGGGCGTTCGACGGCCTCGTCGGTCGGTGCGTCGGCCGGTGCCTCGCCCTCCGCGGCGGTGGACCGCCAGCCGAGGTCGAGGGCGACCGACGAGGCCTCGGGGGTCGGGCCGGTGGGCTGGACGTCGGCGGCGAGGGCCGCGGTCGGGGCGAGCGTGAGCCCTGCGCCGACGCCGACGCCGACGGCGGTCCGGACGAGGCGGCGGACGGCCGCGGGTGCGAGCCGCTCGACGGCGGCCTCGCCGGCACGCCAGCGGCGGCCCAGCAGAGACGCGGCGACGCAGGCCAGGGCGACCGCGCTGCTCAGGGCGAGCCAGGCGGCGGCGAGCAGCCCGGCGACGAGGACGGCGAGCTCGACCCAGCGGTCGACGGTGAGGCCGACGGCGGCGGTGGACGTCCGCGGGACGACGGCGGCCGTGCGCAGCACCAGGGCGGCGCCCACGCCCGCGGCCGCGGCCGTGAGGACGGCGAGCCGGCCGAGCCCACCTGGTCGTGAGAGCCGGTCGTGAGGGGTGCTGCCGGACATCGAGGTCTCCTTCGTCCCTCCGCTATCGCCTCGGATCGTTCCCGGTGATGCCAGTTGATAGCGGTTGATGTGTTCTGGTGGTGGATATTGAAGCGGACTGGTGCCGGGTCTGTCTACCCGGGCATCCTGTGGGCATCGATCCCGACGAGAGGAGCCTCATGACACCCGCGGGTCCGGCCAGGTGGGAGCTGCTCTTCGCGGACCTCGAGGCGCGCTTCGACGCCGAGCAGGCGGCCGAGCGGGAGGGCACGGTCGCCGAGCTCACCCGGGCCGAGCAGGCCTCGATCCCGCTGGCCGACCGGCTGCGTGCCGCGACGGGCTCCGTGCTGCGGCTCGAGCTCCTCGACGGCGAGGGCGTCGAGGGACGGCTCGCCCGCGTCGCGCACGCGTGGCTGCTCCTCGACGGGAGCGGCGCCCGCGGCCGGGTGCAGCACCTGGTGCCGCTGGCCGCGCTCGCCTCGGTCGTCGGCCTGGGCCGGCTCGCGACGCCGTCGCGGGCGCGGACCGACGGCCTCGGTCTGGGTCACGTGCTCCGGGGGTTGCAGCGCGACCGTGCCCGGGTGCTGGTCCGCACGGCGGGCGGGTCGGTCACCGGGCGGATCGGGCGCGTGGGCGCCGACCACCTCGACGTCGAGGAGACGGAGCGGGCGCGGCCGGTCGTGCGGACGGTGCCGTTCGGGGCCCTGCTGCGCGTCAGCGAGGCCTGAGGCCGCCGGGGGAGCCCGGCGGGGGCGTCAGAGGTCGCCCGACGCGATCCGCTCGCGCGTGCGGGCGTACTGGTGCTCGATGTACTCCTCGAGCTTGCTCGCCTCGACCCGCCACACCTTCTTGGGGCCCACCTGGATGGCGGGCAGCTCGCCCGAGCGCACGAGCGAGTAGGCCTGGGTGCTGGAGATGCTGAGCATCTCCTGCACGTCCGCGAGGGAGAGGAACCGGTTGGCCATACGGGCAATTCTGGCACAGCGGTCAGGCGTGATGACGGCGGTTGTCCACAGTGGTTGCCGAAAGCATGCGAGGGGTGCCTGATGATAGGTTCCGGCGCGACGCTGCGCCGAGGCCGCGTCCAGTCGACCCCGGAGGACGTCCGTGAGCACCGACCCCTTGCCGGCACCCGTGGCTGCGCGTCTGCGCCGCCCCACCTGGCGCGACCCCCGGCTGGTCGTCGGCGTCGTGATCGTCGCCGCGTCCGTGGCCCTCGGCTCGTGGGCGGTCTCCTCCGCGGGCCGCACGGTGCCCGTCTACGCGGCCGACGGCACCCTGACGCCGGGCGAGACCGTCGACGTGGCGCGGCTGCGCACGGTCGACGTCCGGATCGACGCGGGGACCGAGCTGTACCTGCGTGCCGACGAGGAGCTGCCGGAGCAGGTCGTCGCGTTGCGGGTGGTCGACGACGGCGAGCTCGTCGCCCGGTCGGCCCTCGGCGACGCCGCGGACGTCGACGTGCGCTCCGTCTCCGTGCCCATCGACCAGGCCATGTCGTCCCGCGTGAAGGCGGGGTCCGCCGTCGACCTCTGGTCGACGCCCGAGGCGCCCGCCGGTGCCGACGCGGCGGCCGAGGAGCCGGCACCGCTCGTCGAGGGCGTCGTCGTCGAGCAGGTCGACGAGGCGGGGGCCGGGCTCGTCGTCGCGGACGGCGCCACCTTGCACGTGCTCGTGCCCTCGGACGACCTGCCCGTCGTCCTCCGTGCGCTGGCGGTCCCTGGCAGCGTGACCGTGGTGCCGCAGGCCGGGGCCGGCGTCTGATGGCGGGCGTCACCGTCCTGTGCGCGGTGCGCGGCGCGGCGGAGACCGACGTCGTCCTCGCCCTGGGCGGCCCGGGCTCGGGGGTCACCGTCACCCGTCGGTGCGGCGACGTGGCCGAGCTCCTCGCGGCGGCCGCGGCCGGCGCGGGCGCCGTCGCGCTGGTCTCCGGCGACCTGCCCGGCCTGGACCGGGAGGCGGTCGGCCGGCTGCACGCCGCGGGCGTCCGCGTGGTCGCGCTCGGTGACGACGTCGCGCCGGCGCCCAGGCTGCACGCGCTGGGCGTGGACGCCGTCGTCGAGCGGTACGACGAGGCGCTCCTGCTCGACGCGGTCCGGGACGCGGCGCCGGGCGCCGCCGCGTCGGCGCCCGGCGCGCCCGACCTCCTGGTGCTGGGCCGCGCGGCGGACGTCGACGACCCGCTCGCCGCGGAGGAGGTGCGCGGGCTCGAGGACGCCGTCGCGGCCGACGCCGCGCCCCGCCGCGGGCGCGTCGTCGCGGTCTGGGGCCCCGTCGGCGCGCCGGGACGGACGACGACGGCGATCGAGCTCGCGGCCGTGCTCGGCGGCCTGTCCGGCGGGCGCCGGCGCCACGGTCGTGCCCGGCGCGAGGCGGCATCGGCGGGCACCGAGCACGCGCTGGTCGTGGACGCCGACACGTACGGCGCGTCGGTGGCGGCCCGGCTGGGCCTGCTCGACGACGCCCCGGGGCTCGCGGCGGTCGCCCGCGCCGCGGCGCACGGGTCGCTCGACCTGCCGACGCTGGCCCGGCACAGCCCGGTCGTCGGCGGCCGGCTCCGGGTGCTGACCGGGATCACCCGCGCCGCCCGGTGGCCCGAGCTGCCGGCCAGCGCCGTCCAGGTGGTCCTCGAGCGGGCGCGCGAGCTCGCCGACTGGACCGTCGTCGACTGCGGGCCGCTCCTGGAGGCCGACGAACTGCTGATGTACGACACCCACGCGCCGCAGCGCAACGGCGCGACGCTCGCGGCGCTTCAGGCGGCGGACGTCGTCGTGGTGGTCGGCGCCGCCGACCCGGTGGGCGTCCAGCGCCTCGTGCGCGGGCTCGAGGACCTGCGCGACGTGCCCGTGCCCGTCTCGGGGGAGCGCGTGGTCGTCGCGAACCGCGTGCGCGCGTCGGCGGCCGGCTCGCGCCCGGAGGCGGCGGTGCGGGACGCGCTGGCGCGCTACGCCGGGGTGGACGACGTGCACCTGGTCCCGGACGACCCCGCCGGCCTGGACGCCGCGCTGCTGGCGGGTCGCACGCTCGCGGAGGAGGCTCCCGGCTCGTCGGTGACCGTGGCGTTCGAGGGGCTGGCCCAGCGGGTGCGGGCGACCGTCGCCGCGGAGGTGTGAGCACCGGGCTGCCGCTCGCGGCAGACTGTGCGCATGCGCATCTACGTTCCCGCCACCCTGGACGAGCTCGAGGACGCCGCGGTCGCGGCTGCCGGGGCGCGGTGGGACGTCCCCGCCCGCCGCGCGCACGCGGTGACGCCCGCCCTCGCCGGTGAGCTGCCCGACGAGGACGACGAGAGCCGGGAGTACGAGGCCTTCCTCGCCGCGGCGGACGACTCGCTGGCCCTCGTGGCCGCCCGCCGCGCCGCCGTGCCGCTCCGTGTCGTCGTCTCGCTGGACGTCCCGGACGCCGAGGTCACGGTGGCCGACGGTGCCGACGAGCCCAGCGCCGTCGACGTCGCCGCCCTGACCGGCGTGGTCGTCGTCGCGGTCCACGTCGACGAGCCTGAGGCGGCCGAGGACGTGCGCGCGGTGCTCGCCGCCGCCGACGAGGAGCACGACGCCGAGCGCACGGGCGGCGCGGGCGCGACGTCCGAGGAGGCGCTGGACGCGGCGCTCCAGCGCGTCACCGACCGCGACCTGCTCTGGTACGACCCGACCGAGATCCCTCAGATCCCGCGCGCCTGAATGCTCTCGGCGACGACGGAACGGGTCAGCCGAGGTAGACGAGCGTCTCGTCGTGGAGCCTGCCGTTGGTGGCCAGCGCGTTGCCGTGCCACGGCCCCGGGGCGCCGTCGAGCGCGGTGAAGCGGCCGCCGGCCTCGGTGACGATGGGCACGAGGGCGGCCATGTCGTAGACCTCGAGCTCGGGCTCGGCGGCGATGTCGGCGGCGCCCTCGGCGACGAGCATGTACGACCAGAAGTCGCCGTAGCCGCGGGTGCGCCACACCTGGCGGGTGAGGTCGAGGAAGCCGTTGAGCTTGCCGTGCTCCTCCCACCCGGACAGGGACGAGTAGGAGAACGAGGCGTCGGCGAGCGTGCTCACGCCGGACACCGACATCCGCGACGCCGACGCGAGCGACTTCCCGGTCCAGGCGCCCGAGCCCTTCGCCGCCCACCAGCGGCGGCCGATCGCCGGCGCCGAGACGAGGCCCATCACGACCTCCTCGCCGTCGGCCAGCGCGATGAGGGTGGCCCACACGGGGACGCCCCGCACGAAGTTCTTGGTGCCGTCGATCGGGTCGATGATCCATCGCCGCGCGCCGCTGCCGGCCGAGCCGTACTCCTCGCCCACGATCGCGTCCCGCGTGCGCGCCCGGTGGAGCTGGGCGCGGATGAACTCCTCGGCGGAGCGGTCGGCGTCCGAGACCGGCGTGTCGTCGGGCTTCTTCTCGACGTGCAGGTCCACGGCCTTGAAGCGGGACATCGTGATCGCGTCCACCTGGTCGGCGATCACGTGGGCCAGGCGCAGGTCGTCCTCGTACGTGCGCGCGGGCCCGCTGGTCGGGCTGGGAGACGGCTGGGTGTACGACACGCCTCACACGGTAGCGGTACGCCGCGGCCCCCGGGCCCCGGCGCGCGGGGGCGGGACAGAGAGGTCAGCCGCCCAGCAGGGCGAGCAGCTCGGCGGTCGTGCCGCACTCGCCCAGCCGGGGGAAGAGCCGCCCGACGCTGTGCTCGTGGTCCTCGGCCGCTCGGTCGGCCATCGCGTCGGTGACGAGGGAGACGTGGTACCCGTGCTCGTGGGCGGCGCGGGCCGTGGACTCGACGCCGATGCTCGTCGCGATGCCGGTCAGCACGACCTGCGTCACGCCGCGGCGGCGCAGCTGCAGGTCGAGGTCGGTGCCGTAGAAGGCGCCCCAGTTCCGCTTGGTCACGACGACGTCGGACGCCGCGGTGTGCAGCTCGGGGGCGAGGACGTCCCAGCCGTCGGGCCGCGCTCCGCCGCGCGGGGCGTCGGTGCGGCCGGGCACGGCGTCCGCGCCGTCGGGGGCGGCGGTGACGCGCACGAGGACGACGGGCAGGTCGCGGGCGCGGAAGGCGTCGGCGAGCTCGACGCTGCGGGCGAGGACGGCGTCGGCGGCGTGCGGTGCGGTCGGCGCGGCCAGGATGCCGGCCTGCAGGTCGACGACGACGAGCGCGGTGCGGGGGTCGAGGGAGGTGAAGGTCATCAGCGGTTCTCTCCGGGTATGGGTACGGGGACGGGTGCGGGAACAGGTGCGGGCACGGTGCGGGCGGTCGCGGGGCGACGGCGCAGGGAGCGGTCGCCGAGCGTCAGGGCGGCGACCGCGACGGCGCAGGCCGCCATCGCGAGGGCGAGGTCGTGCAGGCCCGCCGTCGTGGGGCCGTCGGCGTAGAGGGCGGCGATGGCCGCCGTGGACACCAGCGCGCCGAGGTACATGAACGTGCGCAGCAGCCCGGACGCGGCGCCGACGGTCGCGGCGTCGGCCTGACGGGCGAGCGCCTTCTGGTGCGCGAGCCCGGCCAGGCCCTGCATGCCGCCGATGCCGACGCCGGCGAGGACGAGCAGCCACGTCGGGCTCTCGGGCCGCACGACGGCGAGGATCGCGCCGCCGAGCAGCAGCGACACCGACCCGACGAGCAGGGCCGTGCGCACGGGGGCACGGCGCCCGGTCGCCGACGCGACCGCGACCGCGACGACCGACGTCGGCAGCATCAGCAGCCCCGCGGCGGCCTCGCTCAGGCCGCGGCCCTGCTCGAGCCACTGCACGTAGCCGAACATGAACGCGTACGTCGCGGTGGCGGTGAGCAGGGCGCGGGCGTACGTGAGCAGCAGCGGCCGGTTCCCGGCGAGCAGCCGCAGGTCGATGAACGGACGGCGGGCGCGCAGCTCGTGCCGCGCGAACCAGGCGCCCGTCACGACGGTGGCGGCGAGCACCCACCAGGGGGTGGCCCCGACGAGGACGAGCATCAGGCTGGTGAGCGCGGCCGCGAAGAGCAGCACGCCGAGGACGTCGAGGCGCGCGGCGAGGCGCGGGAGGTCGTCCTGCGTGCCGTCCCGCATGTCGTCGGAGGTGCGGTCGGCGGCGGTCGTGCGCGGCAGCCGCAGGCCGCCCAGCACGAGGCACGCGACCGCGAGCGGCACGTTGACCAGGAAGATCGCCCGCCAGCCCCCGACGCCGACGAGCAGCCCGCCGAGCGTCGGGCCGACGATCATCGTCACCTGGTTCGTGACGGCGAGGATCGTGAGCACCGCCGCGACGCCGCGGTCCTCGCCGGAGCGGTCGGTGGCGCGCCGCACGAGCCACATCGCCGCCGGGTAGGCGGCGCAGGTGCCGATGCCGAGCAGCGCGCGGGCCAGCACGAGCATGCCGAGCGAGGGGGCCAGCGCGCCGAGCAGCCCGGCGACGCCGACGAGCGCGGCTCCGACCAGGTACGGGCGCCGGGGGCCGACGAGGTCGACCACCCGCCCGACGACGGGCTGGCCCACCGCCGTGACGAGGTAGAGCGCGGTGACGAGCCAGACCGTCTGCGCGGCGGGGGCGCCGAACGCGAGCCCGATGGGCACCAGCGCCACCGCGATCATCGACGAGTTGATCGGGTTGAGCAGCGAGCCGAGCGCCAGCGCCGGGGTGAGGCGCCGGTCGTAGCCGGTCGGGACGCCGGCGAGCGGGGCGTCCCGGCGGGCGGCGGGGTGACGGTGGAGCAGGCTCACGGCCGGTCGGCCTCGTCGGCCTGCTCGTCGGCCTGCGCAGGGTCGAGCAGCGTCCGGTCGAGGATCGCGAGGGCCTCGGTCACGGTGGCCAGCTCCTCGGCGGTGAGGCGCTCGCCCAGGGCGCGCGTCAGCCACTCCTGCCCCGCCTCGCGCCGGCCCTCGACGAACGCGCGGCCGTCGTCGCTGAGGGAGATCACCTGGCGGCGGCCGTCGTCGGGGTCGGGGTCCCGGCGCACGAGGCCGCGCTCGGCGACGACGCCGAGGGTGGCACCGAGGGACTGGGGCCGGACCCGCTCGGCCGCGGCGAGCGCGCCGGGCGACGCCGGTCCGTGCTTGGCGAGGCGGGAGAGCAGCGACGTCTGCGACGGCGTGAGCTCCCGGTTGTCGCTCAGCTCGAGGAAACGGCGGCGCAGCCGCCCGACGAGCGAGCGCAGCTCGCGCGCGGCCGCGGCGGCGCCGGCGACGGGCGTCACGGGATCGGGGGAGGAGGGCACCGCTCCACGGTAGAACTCGTCAGTTCAGACTGACAAGTTGTGCCTGACGAATCGCGGGAACCGGGTGACGGATCAGTCGGCGGAGTGGCGCGCGGTCAGCAGGCGCCGGAACGACGCGACGCGGGCTTCGCGCGCCGGGCGCTCGTCGTCGGACGACGCGGCGAGCCAGTCGTCGAGCGCGCAGTCGGGGGCGTCCGCGAGGTGGGTGCAGCCGCGCGGGCACTCCTCGGCGACCTCGGCGAGGTCCTCGAACGCCTGCAGCAGGTGGTCCGTCTCGACGTGCGCGAGCCCGAACGACCGGACGCCCGGGGTGTCGACCACCCAGCCGTCGTGGTCGCCGTCGTGCCCGACCGGCAGCCGCAGCGCGACCGCCGACGTGGACGTGTGCCGGCCCCGGCCGGTGACGTCGTTGACGACGCCGGTGGCGCGGTCGGCGTCGGGCACCAGCGCGTTGATGAGCGTCGACTTGCCGACGCCGGAGTGTCCCACGAGCACCGACGTCCGCCCGGCCAGGCGCTCGCGGACCGCTTCGACGCTCGCGGGGTCGTCCCGATGCGTGACGACGACGTCGACGCCGATGGGGGTGTACAGGTCCCGCAGGGGGGCGGGGTCCGCGAGGTCGGCCTTGGTGAGGCACAGCAGCACGTCCATGCCGGCGTCGTACGCGGCGACGACGCAGCGGTCGATCATGCCGGTGCGCGGCTCGGGCTGGGCGAGCGCGGTGACCACGACCAGCTGGTCGGCGTTCGCCACCACGATCCGCTCGTAGGGGTCGGTGTCGTCGGCCGTGCGCCGCAGCACCGACGACCGGTCCTGGATCCGCACGATCCGCGCGAGCGTGCCCTCGTCGCCCGACGTGTCGCCGACGACGTCCACGCGGTCGCCCACGACGACACGGGTGCGCGTGAGCTCGCGCGCCTTCATCGCGAGGACGGTGCGCTCGTCGGCGGTGCCGTCGTCGACCACGAGGGTGTACCGGCCGCGGTCGACGCCGGTCACCATCCCGACCTCGGCGTCGGCGTGCTCGGGGCGCTGCTTGGTGCGGGGCCGTGAGCCGCGCTTCGAGGGCCGCGCGTACTGCGCGTGCTCGTCGACGGCGCGGCGGGCCATCAGGCCTCGCCCTCGGTGACGGGCCCGGTGGCGGCGCCGACCCCCAGCATCCGCTCCCACATCCCGTCGAAGCCGGGCAGGGTCTTGGCCGTGGTGCCGACGTTCTCCACCCGCACGCCCGGCACCCGCAGGCCCAGGACGGCGGCCGACGTCGCCATGCGGTGGTCGGCGTAGGTGCGGAACAGGCCGCCGTGCAGCGGCCGCGGCGTGATGACCAGCCCGTCGCGCGTCTCCTCGGCCTGCCCGCCGAGCCGGGTGATCTCGGTCGCGAGAGCCGCCAGGCGGTCGGTCTCGTGACCGCGCAGGTGCGCGATGCCGCGCAGGCGGCTGGGGGAGTCGGCGAGCGCGGCGAGGACGGCGAAGGTCGGGGCGAGCTCGCCCGCGGCGTGCAGGTCCAGGTCGGCTCCGCGGACCTCGCCCGTGCCGGTGACGGTCAGGACGTCGCCGTCGAGGCGGGCCTGCGCCCCGAGCCGGGCGAACAGGTCCGGGAGCAGCGCGCCCGGCTGGGTGGTCTCCGTGGGCCAGCCCGGCACGCGGACGCTGCCGCCGCCCACGACCGCGGCGGCCAGGAACGGCGCCGCGTTGGACAGGTCCGGCTCGACCCGCACGTCGCGCGCGGCGACCGGGCCGGGGGTGACCTGCCAGATGCCGTCGCGCGAGTCGTCCACCTCCACGCCGACGTCGCGCAGGGTGGCCACGGTCATCGCGATGTGCGGGAGGCTCGGGAGGGTGGTGCCGATGTGCCGCAGCGTGAGGCCGCGCTCGAAGCGGGCGCCGGCGAGCAGCAGGGCCGAGACGAACTGGGACGACGCCGACGCGTCGACGTCGACGGCGCCGCCCGCCACCCGGCCCGTGCCGTGCACGGTGAACGGCAGGTGGGTCGGCGTCCCGCCGTCGGGGGAGGTGACGCGCACGCCCAGGCTGCCCAGCGCCGCGAGCACCGGCAGCATCGGCCGCACCCGTGCCTCGGGGTCGCCGTCGAAGCGGACCGGGCCGTCGGCCAGCGCCGCGACCGGGGGGAGGAACCGCATCACCGTGCCCGCCAGCCCGGTGTCGACGTCCACGTCGCCGCGCAGCGGGCCCGGGGTGACGTGCAGGGTGCTCGGGTCCTCGCCCTCGTCGATGCCGGCGCCCAGGGCGCGCAGCGCGCCGATCATGAGGTCGGCGTCGCGCGAGCGCAGCGCCCCGCGCAGGGTGCCCGCGCCGTCGGCGAGCGCGGCCAGCACGAGCAGGCGGTTCGTCAGCGACTTGCTGCCCGGCACCTCGACCGTCGCGTCCAGCGGGCCTGTCGCGACCGGTGCGGCCCAGCCGTCGGCCCCCGGGTCGGGGGCGGCGGGCGGGGCGGCGTGCGGCGGGACGGCGGAGGTCATGGCTCCGAGGCTAGTTCACGGGACGTCTCCGGAGCGGCGCGTCTCGCGGCCCGCCGCGCCTGCCGCCGGAAGGTCAGACCGCCTCGGCGACCTTGGCGCGCAGCTTCTGGGCCTCGGCCTTCGTCGTGGCCTTGACGGCCTCGGCCTTCGCCTCCGCGAGGCGGGTGGCGTGCTCGCGCGCCTGCTGCACGCGGTAGGTCACGCCCGGCCGGCCCTCGAGGTCCACGCCCGCGATGACGGCGGCGCCGACCTTGCCGAGGTCCTTGACGAAGGCCGCGGTGCGCAGGCTGCGCTCGGCGCCCTTGCTGGTGAACGGCTGGTGGGCGACGGCGAGCGGCGCGGTGAGCGCGGCCAGCGCGAGCGCGGCGGTGCGAGGCGTGCGGCCGACGGCGAGCAGGACGCCGGCCGCGGCGGTCACGGCGCCGTGCGCCCGTACCAGGAACCCGAGCTGGCGGTCGCCGAGCGGCTCGGCGCCGACCGCGTCCGTGACGAGCCGGGAGCCCTCGCGGGCGGCGTCCACGTGCTCGGCCGGGTGCAGCACGGCCTGGATCCCGTCGTAGACGAACGGGGCGGCCAGGAGGGGTCGGGCGATACGGCGCAGCAGCATGGGCCCACTGTGGCAGAGCAGACCCGCGCTTGCGCGGCGACCGGCGGGCGCGGCGCGGCCGTGCGTCAGGCGGGCGCGTCCTCCCACCAGTCGTGGTGGGAGCGTGGGGGGCGGCGGGTGCCGAGGCCGTCTCGGCGGACCGTCCGGACGAGGCGGGCGGCGTAGGCGGCCAGGAGCAGGGCGGCGAGGACGAGGATCAGTGCGGTCATGGCAGTAATCCTTCGCGCGTTGCGGTCCTGCCACGAGTGGCAGAAGTGCCAGCATGCGTCGACATCCAGCCATCGACGTGGCAGCATGGGCGACATGATCCGCAAGGTCGCCGCCGTCGTCGTCCCCGGCGTCGCGCCGTTCGAGCTCGGGGTCGCGTACGAGGTGTTCGGCATCGACCGTCGCGACACGGGCGGCCCGTCGTTCGACTTCACGCTCTGCGCACCCGTGCCCGGACCCGTGATGACCAAGGGCGGCTTCCCCGTCGTCGTGGAGCACGGCCTCGAGGCGCTCGACGACGCCGATCTCGTCGTCGCCGTCGCCTACGGCATCGACGACGACGGCGAGGAGGTCCTCCCGCAGGCCTACCTCGACGCGCTCCGGGCCGCCCACGACCGCGGCGCCTGGCTGTTCGCCATCTGCTCCGGCGCGTTCGCGCTCGCGCGGGCGGGGCTGCTCGACGGGCGGCGGTGCACCACGCACTGGATGTACACGGAGCGGCTCGCGGCCGAGGTCCCGACGGCCGACGTCGACCCCGGCGCGCTGTACGTCGAGGACGGGCGCGTGCTCACCAGCGCCGGCACCGCGGCGGGGATCGACGCCGCGCTGCACCTCGTGCGGACCGAGGTCGGCGCGGACGCCGCCCGCGCGGTCGCGCGGCGCATGGTGGTGCCGCCGCAGCGCGAGGGCGGCCAGGCGCAGTTCGTCGTGGACCCGCTCCCGCGCGACGGCGAGTCGCTCGCCGGCCTGCTCGCCTGGATGCGGGAGCACCTCGCCGAGGAGCACACCGTGCCCCGGCTGGCTCGCCGGGCCGCGCTGTCCGAGCGCACCTTCGCGCGCCGCTTCCGGCAGGAGACGGGCACGACGCCGGCCGCCTGGCTCGCGCGGCAGCGGGTCGCCCGGGCGCAGGAGCTGCTCGAGTCGACCGAGGCGCCCGTCGACGAGATCGCGCGACTGGTCGGCTTCGGCAGCGCGCCCGTGCTGCGGCACCACTTCGCTCGCCAGCTCGGCACCAGCCCGGTCTCCTACCGTCGCCGGTTCGCCGCACCGCTGGCGTCCTGACGCGGCTCCCGACCGGGGCGCCGACGGGCGTCCGCCTGGGAATGCGGAGCCCTCTTCCGCGGTTCACACCGACGTGAGCACCCGTACCTCGACGACGGCGACCGCCGTCCCCGCAGCCGGACGCGCGTCCGTGCGGCTGTTCGCCGTCCCGGCCGACGCCCTGACGGCGAACGCGGACGACGCGGTGGTCGGCCCCACGACAGACCTGCACACCCCGTGGATCGGAGGACCCCGCCCAGTGGCTGGACTAGGCTCGTCGGTGATGACCCAGGACCTTGGCCCGGCGAGCGGCGACGCGCCGCACGGGAGCACCCCGGACGGCGAGGAGATCCCCGAGGACACGGAGCGTGCCCCCGAGGGCGAGAGCAGCGCGGCCCGGGCCGAGCGCTTCGAGCGTGACGCCCTGCAGTACCTGGACCAGCTCTACTCCGCCGCCCTGCGCATGACGCGCAACCCCGCGGACGCCGAGGACCTGGTGCAGGAGACGTTCGCGAAGGCGTTCGCCGCCTTCCACCAGTACAAGCCCGGCACGAACCTCAAGGCCTGGCTGTACCGCATCCTCACGAACACGTTCATCAACAGCTATCGCAAGAAGCAGCGCGAGCCGCAGCAGTCCCAGGCGGAGGACGTCGAGGACTGGCAGATCGCCCGCGCCGCGTCGCACACGTCGCAGGGGCTGCGGTCGGCCGAGGCCGAGGCGCTCGACCGGCTCCCGGACTCCGACGTGAAGCGCGCGCTGCAGGAGCTGCCCGAGGACCGGCGCATGGTCGTCTACTACGCCGACGTCGAGGGCTTCCCCTACAAGGAGATCGCCGAGATCATGGGTACGCCGATCGGGACGGTGATGTCCCGGCTGCACCGCGGACGCCGGCAGCTGCGTGAGCTGCTCGCCGACTACGCCGCTCAGCGTGGCCTGGTCCCGGCTCGTGGAGGAGCGTCATGACCGACCCCGTCACCCCCATCCCGCACGACCGGGCCGAAGGGGAGAACGAGTGCGAGCACGCGCTCGTGCACCTGAACGAGTACCTCGACTCGGAGATGACGCCCGAGGACGAGCAGCGGATGCGCGCGCACGTCGCGCACTGCTCGCCGTGCCTCGCCGAGCTGAGCGTCGAGGAGCTCGTCAAGCAGCTCGTCCGTCGCTCGTGCGCGGAGCGCGCCCCGGAGACCCTCCGCGTGCGCATCCACGCCCAGCTGACGGTGATGTCCACCGCCGAGTAGGCCTCACGCCGGTAGCACGACATTCGCCGAGGTAGTTCCGGCAGGAGCCGTGGCCACGGGCCACGCGTCCACCGGAGCTACCTCGGCGAATGTCGTACTACCTCGGCGCGTCAGGCGTTGGGACGCTTGCCGTGGTTGGCGGCGTTGCCCTTGCGGCTACGACGCTTGCGACCGCGCTTGCTCATGGTGGTCTCCTCACGAAAGATGGACGAGGGGTCGGGTCCCATGGTCCCACACCCGAGGCCCGGGGTCGGAATCCGGGGCATCCCCGATCCGCACGGCTTCGGGCTCTGCCAGGGTGGTACCCGTCCCCAGCACGCAGCCCGAGCATCACAGGGAGCCTCATGAGCACGGAGTCGTGGGCGGTCGCCGCCCCGCAGACCATCGACGTCGAGCAGGTCACGGCGGTGACGCTGCGCCTGCAGGACGGGCGCGCCGACGTCGTCGCCGACCCGGCCTCGACGGGGGTCCGGATCGAGCTGCTCGAGGTGGGCGCCAAGCCGGTCCAGGTCGTGCGCGACGGGGACCGGCTGCGCGTGGGCTACGAGAGCTCGGTGCTCGACTCCGTGTGGGCGAAGCTGCGCAACCCGCGCCAGAGCGAGCGTGCCGTCGTGCGCGTCGTCGTCCCGGCGGACGGGGCGGTCGACGTCGGCACCCTCGGTGCGGACGTCGAGGTGACCGGGGGCCGCAAGGTCGCGGTGAAGACCGTGACCGGCGCCGTGCGCACGACCGGGACCACCGGCCCGATGTCGCTCAAGACCGTCTCGGGCGCGCTGTCGGCCGAGGAGCACACCGGGGACGTGACGGCGAGCAGCGCGGCCGGGTCGATCGCCCTTGCCGGTGCGCTCGCGCGGGTCTCCCTGAACACCGTGTCCGGGGCCGCGACGGTCACCGCCACCCAGGCGAGCCCGCTGATCACGGCCAAGACGGTCTCGGGCGCGATCGACCTGCGGCTCCCGGCCGGCAGCCCGGTGAACCTCAAGGTGCGTGGGGCGTCCGGCCAGGTCGTGCTCGACGGCTCGGTGCTGCCGAGCGCCGGCGCGACCCTGGTCGTCGACCACGGCGAGCAGCCCGCCGACGGCCGCAGCGCCGCCTACCTGTCCGCGACGGTGACGTCCGCGCACGTCACCGTCGACCGCCGCTGACCGGCGCCCGCCCGGGGCGCCGAGGAGGAGGAGCACGATGACCGCACCGTCGGAACCGTCCGCACCCCACGTCGCCCTGCTGACCGACGCCTTCGGGCGGATCGCCGGGACGGTGCACCGCGTGCTCCGCGGGGCCACGGCGGAACAGCTGACGTACCGCCCCGACCCGGAGGCGAACACCGTCGCGTGGCTCGTGTGGCACCTGACTCGGGTGCAGGACGACCACGTCGCGGACGTCGCCGGCACCGAGCAGCGGTGGACGGCGGGCGGCTGGGCCGCGAAGCTCGCGCTGCCGTTCGACGTCACGGACACGGGCTACGGCCACACCCCCGAGCAGGTCGCGGCCGTGCGCGCCGACGCCGCGCTGCTGCGGGGCTACCTCGACGACGTGCACGCCGCCACGACGGCGTACCTGGGGACCGTGACGGCCGAGGACCTGGAGCGCGTGGTCGACACCCGCTGGGACCCGCAGTTCACGCTCGCGGTGCGGCTCGTCAGCGTCGTCGGCGACGACCTGCAGCACGTCGGCCAGGCCGCGTACGTGCGCGGCCTGGCCGAGCGGGCAGGCGTCTGACGGTCGCCGGCGGTCGCTCGCCGGCACGTCTCACTCGTCGGCGGGCAGGCCCAGCCACGCGTGCCAGCCGGTGTGCAGCACGAGCCACGCCATGAGGCCGTAGCCCGCCTGCCCCGGGTAGGTCGAGCCGTTGGTCGCGAGGTCCGCCAGCCACTGCTCGTGCTGCGCCAGCGGCGTGTACGTGTCGACGTACGGCACGCGGCGCCGGTTGGCGACGTCGGAGAACGCGGCCGAGAGGTCCGCGATGCGTCCGCCGTCCTCCGGCCGCCCCGGCGGCGGCCCGACGACGAACGCCGGGATCCGGCTCGTCTCGGCCACATCGAGGATGTTCGCGAGGTTGAGCCGCGACCGCGCCACCGACAGCGACGAGTCGACGTCGTGCCGGCCGAGGGCCACGACGAGGCGGTTCTCGCACGTGTCCTCCGGGCCGAAGCGCGACTCCGTCTCCGCCTGCCAGCGGGCGCCGAGCGCCGAGCTGGTCTCCCCGGGCACGGCGAGGGTGAACGCCATCGCCGGCCGCCCGAAGCGGGTCCGGGCCATGACGCGCCCCGTCCACCCCAGGGCGCGGGCGTCCCCGACGCCCACGCTGAGCTCGTCGCCCACGACGCAGATGCGCACCTCGGTCTGGGTCACTGAGCCCTCACCGTCCAAGTCCTGTCTCGCAGTTGCGCGGCCATTGTCGCCGCCCGCCCGGCCGCGTCGCAGGATCCCACGCCGCGCGGCTCCCCGAGTAGTCAGGACCACAGCGGGGGAGGCGTGCCTGCTGCCCCGACGGGTCAGAGCAGCGTGGCACCCCAGCGCACGACGTGCTCGTCACCCGGGGCGAGGTGGACGAGGTGCTCGCCGGTGTTGAACGCGTCGGCCACGCAGCTCATCGGCTCGGCGGCGAGGCCGAACCGCTCGTAGCCGGTGATGTGGTCGGCCGAGCAGACCTGCCAGCAGTCCATGGACCCGTCCATCCAGATCGCGGCGGTGCTCCCGTCGGGGCGGCCGAGACGCGCCCACGACAGCCCGGCGTCGTCGCGGGTGGCACCCGTCCACGCGTCGTCGAGGTCCAGGCCGGCGAGCGACCGCGTGGTGCGCAGGTCGTACGGGCCGGCGACGGGCTCGGTGCCCGTGGGCAGCAGCCGGTCGTCGACGGTGACGTGCGTCGTGGCGTCCAGGCTGACCGTGCAGTCGTCCAGCGTGGCGCCGCCGGTGGACAGCCACGGGTGGAAGCCGACGCCGTACGGCGCGGTCCCGGTGCCGACGTTGCGCGCGCTGACCACGACCTCCAGGCCGGCGTCGGACACGGCGTACCGGGTGCGGAGCACGAGCTGGAACGGCCAGCCCTTCTGTGCGGGAAGGGCGAGCTCGAGCGTCACCGCGTCGTCGGCCACCTCGACGGGCGTCCAGCGGTACCAGCACACCAGGCCGTGCAGCGCCGTCCCGCGGTCGGGTTCGCTCACGGCCACCTGGTGCAGGATGCCGTCGGTCGTGTAGGCGCCGTCGCGCAGGCGGTTCGGCCACGGGGCGAGGACCGCGGCGTTGAAGACGGGGGCCGCCTCGTCCTCGGCGAACGGCACGAACACGTCGCGGCCGGCGACGGTGTACTCGCGCACCATCGCCCCGACCTCGGTGACGGTGGCCCGGTGCTCGCCGGAGGAGATGCGGAACTGCCGGCCCGACGGGGCGGGGACGGCGGGGGAGTCAGCGGTGTTCACGCTCACACCGTAGTCGGCACGCCGGATCGGTGCGGGCGTCGTAGCGTAGGGGAGCCAGATATCTGACGAGACGTCTCCTCGCGCGCGCGAGGGGTCCGCGCCGAGGGTCCGGGGGGCCCGGGGCGCCACCGAACGGGGGAACGATGGAGAAACAGGTGCTCGGCCGCACCGGTCGCATGGTGTCGGTCGTCGGCCTGGGAACCTGGCAGCTGGGGGCGGACTGGGGGACGGTCGACGACGACCAGGCCCGGTCGGTGCTGGATGCCGCGTTCGAGTCCGGCGTGACGTTCTTCGACACCGCCGACGTCTACGGCGACGGCCGCAGCGAGCAGGCGCTGGGCGCCTTCCTCGCCGACCACCGCGACGACGGGATCACGGTGGCCACGAAGATGGGGCGCCGGATGGACCAGGTGCCGGAGAACTACGTCCTGTCGAACTTCCGCGAGTGGACCGACCGGTCGCGCCGGAACCTCGGCGTGGAGACCCTCGACCTCGTGCAGCTGCACTGCCCGCCGACCTCCGTCTACTCCGACGACGAGGTGTACGACGCGCTGGACACCCTCGTCGCCGAGGGCGTGACGGCGGCCTACGGCGTCTCCGTGGAGACCGTCGACGAGGCGCTCACCGCCATCGCGCGCCCCGGTGTCGCCACCGTGCAGATCATCCTCAACGCGTTCCGGCTCAAGCCGCTGGAGCAGGTGCTGCCCGCGGCCTCCGCGGCGGGCGTGGGCATCATCGCGCGGGTGCCGCTCGCCTCGGGCCTCCTGTCGGGTCGGTACACCCACGAGACCACGTTCTCGGAGGACGACCACCGCACGTTCAACCGCGAGGGCAAGGCCTTCGACGTCGGCGAGACGTTCTCCGGCGTGCCGTTCGACGTCGGCGTCGACGCGGCCGCCCGTTTCACGGAGCTCGCCGGGTCCGCCCTGAGCCAGGACCTCACGCCCGCGCAGGCGGCCATCGCCTGGGTGTGGCAGCAGCCCGGCGTCTCCACGGTCATCCCGGGCGCGCGCAGCGCCGAGCAGGCGCGGCTCAACGCCGCGGCCGGCGACGCCGGCGTGCTCGGCCCGCTCTTCACGTCCGGCGTGCGCGAGATCTACGACGAGTCGATCAAGGAGCACGTGCACGACAAGTGGTGAGGCCGAGGAAGTACTGATCTCGCCGAGGTAGTCCGAAGGGCGGGCCGCATCTGATGC